>CAVBOS010000097.1:0-7423 GCA_963597005.1 Lachnospiraceae bacterium | reverse complement strand
TCTGTCTGCCTGTTCTATCGAGATAATACCCATGTGTCTTTAAATCCTCCTCCTGAGATGAGTTAACAATAAATGAATCGGGGTTTCGTGAGAATCTTGTCAGACCCGATTTCCAAACTACGGGCTCTTCGCTTGTGAGCACGAATGCACGAAGGTCGGCTTTTCTCGGCACGACTGCACCACCGTCGAGAATATCGAGATCTTCAAAGTCGATAACCTCCTGAGCGATGAAGCGTCTCGGCTCGCTCTTGAGAAGTGCGATGAAGTCTTCTTTCTGTTTAGCACTCATTGAGCTTCCGAACACAACTCCGTAGCCGCCTGCTTCGGCAACATCCTTGAGAACAAGCTTATCAAAGTTATCGAGAACATACTTTATATCCTCCTCATAGAACGGAAGATAAGTGGGTGCGTTGTGAAGAATGGGCTCTTCTCCGAGATAATACTTAATCATTTTTGGAACGAAATAATAAATTCCCTTGTCGTCCGCAACGCCGTTACCCGGGGCATTTAAAAGAGCGACATTTCCCTTGCGGAAAACATCATAAACATGAGGGATACCGATGAGAGATTCGGGGTTGAAGTTCATAGGATCGAGATACTCGTCGGAAATTCTGCGGTAAACTGCGCCGACTCTCTCTTTTTTGCCTTCTGCTGTGATGTAATAAAGCTTATCGTCATCTACTGTAAGTTCGTTTCCGCTGACAAGAAGCGCACCTGTCTTTTCTGCGAGATAGGAATGCTCGAAATAAGCGGCATTGTATCTTCCGGGCGTCATGATTACATTCAATCCGCCAACATTTACATAGTCCATTGTGTGCTTTAAAAGCTCGGCATAGTTTCTGTTATCCTCAAGCTTTGTGTTGGTAAATGTGTGCGGTGAGCAGCGGCGGCAAAGCTCTCTTGCTATCATGGGGTAGGATGCACCTGACGGAACTCTGAGGTTATCTTCGAGAATGTACCACTCGCCATCCTTTCCCTTGACAAGGTCAATTCCCGAAATATGAGAATAGATGTCCTTAATCGGTGTCACGCCCTCGCACTCTGCCATGTAACCGCTTGAAGCAAAGACAAATTCCTCGGGAACAACTCCGTCTTTAACGATTTTCTTTTCGCTGTAAATGTCCTTCAAAAACAAATTGAGCGCCTTGACTCTCTGCTTAAGTCCCCTCTCGAGATAATCAAATTCATCGTGAGCTATGACTCTCGGAACGCTGTCGAACGGGAAGAGCTGCTCCTTGAAGCTTCCGTTCTTATAGATTCCGAATTTGACGCCGTATCGGGCAAGAAGCTCGTTGACGTTTTCGGTATGACTGATAAGCTCTTTCATTCTTTTCCTCCTAAAATATGAAAAAGGCGCTCTGCAAGATTAATGCAGAACGCCTTCGTTCATTCAATATAACAAAAGTTTAACACATGAAAGTGCTTTAGTCAAATTAAATCTTCTTTTTATTTAAATTTTGTCGTTTAGACGGAAAAAACACTGTTCTTTGGCATAAAATAAGCGGATATAAATAAAAATATCAGACATTGAAATGTATCTCCTTTTTTGGTATAATATTAACGCATAAAAACCAAGAAAGGAAAGATTGAAGCTTCAATCTTGCAAAATCAATGAAAATTGTCATTGGCATTCTTATTCCTTTTCTCGGAACGACACTCGGCTCGGCACTCGTCTTTTTTATGAAGCGGACGTTCGGCGATGCGGTCAGCCGTGCCCTCACAGGCTTTGCCTCGGGTGTTATGGTTGCGGCTTCGGTTTGGAGTTTGCTTATTCCGTCGATTGAGCAAGCCGAGAGTCTCGGAAAGTTGTCCTTTGTGCCGGCGGCGGTCGGCTTTTGGATAGGCGTTCTGTTTCTTTTGGCACTTGACCATGTTATTCCGCATTTGCACATGAACAGCGAAAAAAGCGAAGGTCCCAAGTCAAGGCTTGAGAAAACCACCATGATGGTGCTTGCTGTGACGCTTCACAATATTCCCGAGGGAATGGCGGTTGGAGTTGTCTACGCAGGATATCTTAGTGCAAACACAAATATCAGTGCAATGGGTGCGCTGGCTCTTTCAATCGGAATTGCCATTCAGAATTTTCCCGAGGGCGCAATCATTTCGATGCCCTTGAGAGCTCAGGGAAAGAGCAAGGTGTATTCCTTTGTCGGAGGCGTTCTTTCGGGTGCAGTAGAGCCGATAGGCGCTTTTTTTACGATACTTGCGGCAGGACTTGTGATTCCTCTGCTTCCGTATCTTCTAAGTTTTGCGGCGGGCGCAATGCTTTATGTTGTCGTCGAGGAGCTCATTCCCGAGATGAGTGGGGGCGAGCACAGCAACATCGGAACGATATTCTTTGCCGTGGGCTTCAGCGTGATGATGATTCTTGATGTGGCACTGGGATAACTTATTTTTTTACAAAGAGGTTAGATAAAGCTAACTAAGAAAAGGAAATAAACCGAGGCGGTTGTTAATCGTCTCGGTTTTGCTTTTTATATATCAGTTTTTGAGCTCGAAAACATTATCAAGATTATCGATTTCATCAATTTGCTTTTTGCCGCCGATAACGCAGATACTGCCGCCGCAAATGCTCTTTTCAAGAGAATCTGCGATAAGTAAAAGGTCGTCAGTTGTTGTGTTCAGCAAATCTTTTCTTGTCTTGCATCGGCTTTCCCATGTTCTGTCTGAGAAATAGAGGCGGTCGCCTGTCTGAGCGTTCGATCTCGGCGTCATGAGTGTGGAGGAATTGGAAACCGTGCCGATTATGAAGTCATCGAGATTGTCGGTGCTTTCGGCAAAGGCTCTCAAGAAATCGGGTACGCCCTTGTAGCTTTCAATCGACTTTTCGCCGTTGGGGTCACGGTATGAGTAGCATGCGGTGAATCCGCGGTCTTGCGTGGTGAGTCCCGTGCCGTATGCACCGCCCTGAACTCTGACGGTGTTCCAGAGGTAAGCGAGGCTTACTATCTGAGATGCAACGAGAAGGTTTCCGGACTTTGTTTTTTCGGTGTAGCCACCCATTACGGCAAAGCAAGTGTCAGACGGAACGATGATTCCCTCGTTACGCTTGCCCCAAGGTTTAATCTCTTTTTTCGGCAGGGCGGGAGTGTTCGGGAGCAATTCGAGGGTCTTCTTTGCGAAGTTTTTAAATTCATCTGTGCCCGCAACGCTGATTGTGACACCGTTCGAATTTATGACACTCGAGAGAGTTTTGCTCATTTTTTCGCCGAGAGAAGCCAAATCACAGCTTTCGGACTGAACTCGAAGCCACTCATAAAAGGCTACGCCTTCTGTGAGGTCATTGTAGACGCCGACAGCTGAGGTCTGAGCGGAAAGTCTTTGGACAGCAATGACGTTACCGTACATTATAATCTGGTCAAAATAAGCCGATTTAAGCTGACGGAGATAATCGCTTATGTCTTTTTCTTTATAAATCGAACTTGTCATGACCTCGAGAACAAAATCGAGCGCATCAAAAAGCTTGTCCTCGAGAGTGCTGAAATAAGTGCAAAGGAACGGCTTTACGGTTTTTTCGCTTTTTGCCGAGGAGAAGACGTTGAAGAGGCTGTAAAAGGCTCCGCAAAGAAGTCGTTTTTTATTGATGATTTCGTCCGCTGTGTGCTTTTTCGTTGCAGTTTTTCCGAGAAGATTGGTGGTGAAGCTTAAAACGGAAAGTTCCTCCTCGTCAAGACCGCTTATATCAAAATAGAGTCTGACATAAACAATGCCGCCTGTGTTGATTTTATGAAGAAGAATTTCTCTTCCGTCGTATTTAATCACCTCTGTCGGTGTCTTTTCAGGCTCTGCGGGAATGTCCTCGACCGATAGTTTCGGAAGTGTCGCAAGACTTTCTTCACTGTCGGCACTTTCCTGCCATGCGAGAAGTTTTTCTTGGGCTTTGTCTAACGCAAGAATTTCTTCCTCGCTCATGCTGTTTATGCGGCTGTCAATTTCCTTTTGCTCAGTCGCTCTTCGCTCTTCGCCGAGAGTTTTGGACGGTCTGAAAATCAGTCGGCATGCGTGAGGATTGTAAAGAATTTCATCACGGATGAGCTCCTCGAAGTAGCCGTCTTTCATTTTGCGGCGAAGCTCTGTGAACATATCACCGACTTCAAGATTGCCTGAGGGATCGGCATCGTTCATCCAGTAATTGAGAACATCAAAAGCGAAAATAATTCCCTTTGGATATGAGCCGTAGTCACGCTCACGAAGCTTGAATTCGCTATTGGTCATGATAGCGTCAAGCTCGGAGTAGTCCAAGCCGTCTTGAAGCAGTTTGTTGAGTGTGCTTTCGATAATATTCTGAATTTTCTCGATATTTTCTTCTTTTATGTTCTGAATGTCAATTGCAAACCACGGCTGAAGTATACTGCTTGTTACCTGCATTGTGATGTTTTCAGCCAATCCCTCGTCAAGGATTGCTCTTGAAAGAGGGGACTGGTTTGTTCCGCTTAAGTAGCTCGAGAGAATATTTAGTGCACGAAGCTTTAGTTTGTCATCAATTCTGCCGACAGCCATTCCTATAGTAAGCCTTGTTTTTCCCTCAAGCTCTGAATCGGAGCTTACTTCATAAAGTCCCTCATAAGTTGATTTTACAGGCTTCTGCATTGGCGGAACAGCTATTCTCTCTGTCTTACTGAAGCCTGAGAGATACTCGCTGTCGATTATTTTGAGCGTGTTTTCGATATCAACGGCGCCGTCAAGGAAAATATATGAGTTGCTGGGTGAATAGAACTTCCTGTGAGTCTCTATGAATGTCTCATAGCTGAGAGTAGGAATTTTAGTCGGATCGCCGCCCGAGACAAATCTATAAGGTGAGTCAGGGAAAAGGCAAGCGTTGATGCGGTTTACGATAAGCTCGTCGGGGCTTGCGAAAGCACCTTTCATTTCATTTAAAACAACTCCCTTGTAGCTGTAGCATCCGTTCTCGTCCTTTTCAAAATGCCAGCCTTCCTGAGAGAAAATCTCGGGTCTCGAATAAATCAGCGGATTGAAAACAGCGTCAAGATAAACCCTCATCAGATTGACAAAGTCCTTGTCGTTTTTGCTCGAAATGGGGTAGAAGGTTTTGTCGGGAAATGTGAGTGCGTTCAAGAAGGTATTGAGTGAGCTTTTCATCAGCTCAACAAAGGGTTCTTTAACGGGATATTTTTCCGAACCGCACAAAACGGAGTGCTCCAAAATATGGAAAACACCGCTGTCGTCAAACGGCAGAGTTTTGAAAGCGATGCCGAAGGTTTTGTTTTCGTCGTCACGATCGAGCCAGATAAGCTCTGCGCCTGTTTTATCGTGAACCATTCTGTAAAGAGTTGCCTCGATTTCAGGCAGTTCATTTGACTGAACGAGACTGAATCCGTATAAATTATTAGGTAACATGGTCTTTCTTCCTTTTTCTTGAGTGGGTGTGGTGTTGCTTTTTGAAAAAAACAGTAACAAAAGAATTATAACATAACGAAGGACTTTGTAAAAGAAAAATCATAAAAAGAAAAACCGAAGCTACAGCCTCGGTTTTAATTGATTGATTACTTTACGAACTTTGCGACCGCACGGGCGACTATTCCGCCGAGAATTCCCGAAACGAGGAGCTCCACGAGTCCCTGAACGCCGACAAGAAGAATGACGAACATGAAAGGATTTGTGGCACCGTTTGATGCGACAATGTTCTGGATATATTCACAATTGTAGAAAGCAAGCACCAAATATCCCATGAAGAATACCGTGTTGAGTCCCGGAGCGCACATTGCACCCACGATGTAAGACCATGTGCCTTTTTTATCAAGCTTTGAAATAGCCTTGAAGATATAACCGACACAAACGCCCATGAGCACACGACAAACGACACAGAGAATAACCGTGTTGACCGGGCTTACCTGGAAGAGCGCACTGCCCATGAGGGATTTGCCTGTGACTGCATCAAAAAGACTGACGGCACCGAAAACACCACCCAAAATTCCGCCTGCGAGAGGACCGATGACTATCGCACCGACTGCAATCGGAAGAGTGAGAAAGCTCATGTAAAGAGGGCCGACGGGAACACTTCCGAGACCCACTGCCTTCATGACGAGCTCGATTGCAACGAGAAGTCCGAGCTGTGCGAGCGTGACAAGCTTGCTGTTTCTGACATTCGTATTCATATTAAATTTTACCTCCTGCTGTTGCTCCGCCCTTTGTCGGATACAACGCTTGTTTGTATGGCAAATGTGATTTTGCCAAATGATTGAAGTAAGCCGTGATGAATGTGTACACCCCAAACGGTAGCGTCACGATTTTCGGCATAACCTCGCGAACAGAGTTGATTTTACACTAAAAGAGATTTTAAATCAATCTTTAGATAAAATGTATACTGAATAATTTGAAAAGAAAAATATTTTAACAAAATTTTTGGTTTAAAAAATTAATATAAATGCAGAAATTTCGCATAATATACAGAAATGCTCAGTCAAGCAAAGTTAAAAAAGCTCGTTTTAATTTAACGGTTTGTGACATATGACACATTGATTTTTCTTTTAAAAAATTATAATATTACCTGACGAAAGAAAAAGAAAAGAGAGAAAATATATGAATTCTGTATTTGACACAAATCATCTCTACAAAAGCTATTTCAAGCTCGCCCTGCCTTTGGCGCTTGGCATGATGGTTTCACTGATTTACAACCTTGCCGACACGTATTTTGTCGCCTTGACAAACAACACAAATCTGATTGCGGGCGTGTCGCTTTGCACGCCGCTATTTAATGCGCTTATGGCATTTGGCAATATTTTCGGTCAGGGCGGCAGCTCGCTTGTATCCCGTAAGCTTGGTGCGGGGGATATTGACGGCACACGCAGAGTAAGCTCGTTTTGCTTTTACTCGGCTGCCATAGTCGGCGTTTGGCTTGCTTTTTTTACAGTTATATTCAAAACACCGATACTTTCTTTGCTCGGTGCGACCGAGGAGACAATCTCTTACGCAAACGACTATTATACGGTAATGGCAATCGGTTCTCCGATTATGGTTTTAAGCTTCGTGCATTCAAATTTAATTCGCTGTGAGGGATTATCGACAAATGCGATGATTTCAACAATTGCGGGTGCGGTTATTAATATCGTTCTCGATCCGCTGTTTATTTTTACATTCGGTATGGGAGCATTTGGCGCAGCTTTGGCGACAATTATCGGCAATGCATGCAGTGTGGTTTACTGCTTCTTTGTTGTTGTGAGAAAATGTGGGGACTTTTCCGTTAATCCCAATAAGTGCAAAATCAATATGAGTGAATTCGGTTCGATAGTCGGTGTCGGTTTCACTGCCGCCATAGCTAATCTTATGTCCAGTGTGACTATGGCAATCAATAACCAGTATCTTCTTCCCTACGGCAACGATAAAATTGCGGCACTCGGGATTAGCTTCAAGGTAAACATGATACCGACTATGATAATCACAGGCCTTGCGTTCGGCGGTGTGC
>CAVBOS010000096.1:0-7446 GCA_963597005.1 Lachnospiraceae bacterium | reverse complement strand
ATCATTACCTGGATCCAGCTGTCCCGGTGTACTCAAAGTTCCAACATATGGTCTAATCCCGGTTGCCTCTTCGACCTGATCCGGTAAAATGGATGCCATAACACCACCAACCATGACATCTTCTTCTCTTTTACAAAGCTGTTTTGCAAAATTAATTGTTTCAATTGTAATATCCCAATAAAATGTGAATAATGTAGTTATTCCAACTCTATCATATATTCTATTCTCAGGTTTAAAGTATTCCTTATTTCTAAAATATTTTCTGTAATATTTCAATAACTCGAAAATAAGTGCATTCTCATTCGCCAAAGGAATTTCATCTAACATATCCTTTGAACCTCTTGAAATATATTTACATATCTGCGGCTTATACTTTTCCCAAAATATGCTGTTGTCATTAGCATATAGCTGTTTAAGAAGGGCTTCATAAGTATTGTTTAAAACCAGCTCTTTAAGGTCTCCCTTAAAAAAAGTAACATCGTCTCCTAGCCTTCTGTAATATGTTGCAATTTTCATAAGGCCCATGGGCGGATATTTATTTTTGTAGTTTGGTTCAACAAGTAGAATCTTTCTCATTTTTTCTTATTTATTTTTTTAGTTCTTCCTGTATTTTATTTATTACTGTATCCGACAAATCTTTTGGCAAAATCATCTTTATTATGTTATATATTTTTGCAATAATTTTCTGTTCTTTCTTGCTATATTTAGAAAGTGATTGAGTTAAATATTTATTCCCTTTATCATCTGTTCCTGATACAGCTTTTTCTGTCGGAATTTCTGTTTTTTCTGGCGGTTTATATGTTTTCTCTATTTCTTTAAATACTCGATTTAGAACTTCATTTTGATCTGCATCTTTACGGCGATTCTCTATTTCGCGTTGAGCTTTAATAGATTTTTCACGCTCTACTTTAATTTCTTTTTCTGCTGCTTCCTGCTCCTCGTTATCTATAAATCCAGCATTTTTTAATTTTATGTTATATTCTTCCTCTTTTTTTTTGGAAACTGCTTACCGCCTTTTGTGCACTTCTCACCTTGCTAGCATAATGATACAAGTCATATAGTTCTGTATAAAAAAACGGATGAAGCACAGTTTCAAACTGCTTTGCAGCTGGATTCGGATTGAAATAATCTCTTCTTGCATTGGGAATCAAGCTATTATCTACAGCGAAAATCTCGCCAATAAAATAACCATTTCCTCTCGTTTCCTTATAAAATTTAGGATAACCAATAGTGGATTCATCACCAATTTGAATATTTTCTTTTCTTAATCGAATACAACGCATTTCATTTACAACAGGTATCTGTTTTTCAAACTTTGCTATTCCATACCACATCCAGGCGATTGGTTTTCCATTATTATCCTTAAAGATATTAAATTCCACATCACTTATTTCATCATATGGTTTCTTATTATCAGCTGTTCCCTCATATAATTTTGTCTTATAAGGCTTAAACAACTGATTTCCATTTACACTTATAGTGTACTCATCAATTTTAAATTTGTTTTGTTCAGCAAATTCTTGAATTTTGGATGAGAATATAAAATAATTCGCATATGGCACAGGTGCTACCGCCTGCAAATATTTTATAACTTGCTCTTCATCTAGCAAATCATCACTTTCGAATATCACATCCTCCATAATTACTTCAAAAAAATGCTCTTCTACATCTGCCGGCTCATATTTTATTTCTGTTATTGTTTCAATCAATTCTTCTGATGATGGATGTTGGTTTTGATCATCCACAATTTGCCTTAATTTAACTCCATCCCAGATAATGACAGACCTTTTGTCCTCACCTTTCGACGTAGTTTGAAAAACTAACTTATCACAATACCCAAGTCCTGCTAATCTTCCGATTCCTCTGAATCCTTTTTCTGTATCTCTATCTTTATCAGAATCAGCTACATCAAGCATTTTTTTCTCGAACTCTCGCATTGGAATACCGCATGCATTGTCATACACAGAAATTCTTCTTTTTGTGTATTCAATGGAAATATCAATATACAAATTATTAAGTTCTTCTAATCCTGACGTAATTGCTTTATCAATAGAATCTGCTGCATTTTGAACAAATTCTCTATACACAGTAAAACTATTCTCATACATAGCAACTGTTAGATTTTCAAGAAAGTTTTTTCCTACTGCCATACCTGAATTCTCCCTTTGTTATTTATACTGTTTGTAAATTGGTTTTGGAAATTTAATATTAAGTAACGAACGGAATACAGGATTTTGTACTATATACTCTCCCTGTTTTAAACGCGTCATCATGTTTTTATATACCGTTGGAACAAACTTATAATCTGACTTTGCTATTTCAATAGCGTTCGTTCTGCCATATGCATGTGTAGAACAGTTTCCGGTAACTCTATTATGTATCGCACTTCTAAATTGTTCTGCTGAAAAAAGGATAATTCCTAGAGATCTTCCTCTTTCCGCAATATCCAAAATCTGATGCAGAATAGGAGAACTTTTGGGTGTATCAGAGGAAGCATATTTGTTTAGTTCGTCGATAAAAATAATAATTTTTTTCGGCGGATCTACATCTTTATCCTCGCTAAACTGTCCCAATTGCAAATCGTAGATTGTACGAATAGCATCTCCAAAAACAAAACCTTGCATATCTTCATTTAGTTTGGCAATATCAATAACATGAACCTCGTCCTTTTTTATGTGTTTTAGAGCCTCGCCGATTCGTACTTCCTCACCGTTATCTTTAACTGAATCAAATATTTCATTACGATAGATGGATTTTTTTATTATTCGATTAAATTTTCTCCAACTATTAACAGTAATTTCTTTATCCCCATTTGAACCTGCTTTGCAATATTTCTGAACTTCATTCAAAAAGTCGTCCCATCCATCCAGGCCACCAAAACCACCTTGATTGGAGATAATGTAATTCAAAATTGAATCCATTGTCTGCTGTGGATCATCCGTACTTGCAAACATCAAATCTAAAATATCCTTATCTTCTTCATACGAATACTTGTACAAATGTGCTTTGCCTTGTCTTCGTTGATTATCATATGCTTCTCTATGTAAATACGTATTTCCTATCTTGTTTTCAGCATAAGGATAATAATACTGAACATTTCTAAATGGGTCTGTCGACATGTGTAATTTTTCATATAGATCATATGTAGCTTTCTTTTCGGCTGCCGACTCGTATTCATTTGGCTCATCCAATGCTAATAAATCTTTACCCTTTACATTAAACAAAACAAAAGCAACATCATCATCCTGATCTTGTTCCTGGCTATTAAGGCATTTATCTTGTATTGCTTTCAATAAAAACATCGAATAGGATGTTTTTGCAGCAAGACCTGATATTCCCGATATATTAAGATGTGCACCCTCCGGGCCAATTAAAAAGCGTGAATCAATTTGTACGGGCAATGTTATTTTATCTTCATCTCCGTTATACATTTCCAAATAACCACACGTAACAGGATTTTTTACATTTTTTAATCCTAAAGCTTCAGCAACCTCATCTTCATTAGCCAATTTAACCTTCTGATTATTAATCAAAGGTATGTATATATTTTCTGTATTTCCTATCACTTTAGCTTTAACATAATTCATGCCTATGCGATGAGTGTTTTCTGTTGCCTCAACATCTCCAAAATCATTTGATACATAGTCTATCTGTGATATGCGATATTTCCTCAATAACACCATATGATGTGCTATGCTGAAGATGCTCTACCTTAACTACATCAAACGGATTTAGAATCAAATCTTGTCTGGTCCAAAAATAAAAATCATCTATTGTTGATGGATTTTTTTCTGTTGCGATTACTTTACCAATTACTTTTCCCATTATTTTTTCTCCTAAAAAAGATTTAAAAACATAGTATCACTAAGATATTTACTTTTAGCGAAACACTCTGTTACATAAACCGGATATAAGTGATTTGCCCATCTACTGTCAGCACCATAACAAACCGGATTTCTTTCGTTTATTATGTTTGCAGAAATCAAATCAACCTCTTCCGTTTCAAGTCCATTATGAATTTGTTCGTCCGTAACTAGGATCTTTTCTATTTTTAAAATTCCGTCAAATGTATTTGTCGTATAACGTTTATCTCTTATTCGCAAATACCATACAGCATATTTCATGCCTTCTAATCTTGGCGAACTGTACATGCTTACCGGTGTTCGGTGATATAATGGCAGATTCGCTATTATATTTGAATTATTTTTTCCTTTTTTATCTTTACAATTCTCGGGATTAAACGATTTTGAAACACCTACAACATAACTGAATTTTTTTTGAAACTGCCTTTTTTCTCTATCATTTTTTAAATGATCCACCCTATACTCCAGAGAGCCATCTTTTAACAAATATTTGTTGCTATTAATTTTATGTTCTGCAACCAGCTTTGTTACCATAGAAATTTCTCTCTGAATCATCAAGTCCTGAACCACAGCAATTCCTTTGTTCTCAATACGTTCAACCTCATCAACTTTAGTTGGATAAGGAATTACATCTGTAAATTGAATTCCCGTTGCCGATAAATGAGAATCTTCATTTAATTTTCGACACAAGTTTTGGAAAAAAACTTCTCTGTTCCAGTCACTCTGACTTGCAACCTTAGGTAAAGTAATTACCAATCGACGGTCAAAATCATATCTGTGCATTTCTTTATCAATGCGTTGGCAACAGCTTACTCCCACCTGACCGGCAATTACCGGGTAAACTTTATTTTTATATGCAATATCATCTACCTTATATGTGTGTCTGGACCCGTCTAAAAAATAGGAAAATAATGGATGTTTGTTACTAATTGTATCCGCTTTATTTTTT
This sequence comes from Lachnospiraceae bacterium, assembly GCA_963597005.1. Lineage (GTDB taxonomy): Bacteria > Bacillota > Clostridia > Oscillospirales > Acutalibacteraceae > SIG603. Next base: position 2,634 of record CAVBOS010000096.1, on the reverse strand, counting down.
AAACTTATTGATTGTTCAGGTGGAACAGTTTCTCCATATCTTTCCCATGTAATTTCCTGATGATCATCATAAGCAAACGATAAAGCGTCTGATCCTTCGTATGTATATTTATAGGTTTTATAACTTTTTCCGTTTGTTTCCTGTGCAATAATTTCCATTATATTGCTCACAATCATCGCTCGCTTTCCGTTTGAAATTTAAAGCTAATTATTTGCCTTAATGATATCTGTTTACTCAGAACATTTTCTCTAAAATCTAATTAATATGGTCTGTCTCAGCAACTCAGAGTGACTTTTGGGTAAATCTAATAATCAGTATATCAGTTTTTTTTTTCAATACAAATCACTTTCAACTGTCTTATACAATTGCGTTTTATTAGTAAATTGATGTTGCGGCAAAGCATAAACACGATAATTTGATAATACATTCATTTTGTTTTGTCTTTCAAAGCGTTATCTGTAACAGGAAAAGAAATAGCACAGCCGCCGTTTCAGGTGACTGTGCTATTAAGAATATATTTTACGCTAATGACTGTATGACTTATAGAGTTTATCTGTCATAATATGGGTTTGTTTTTCCGATTTTAACGAATTTCTTTTTATATAGATATCTTGCAATTTCAAGCATGGCTCGAAAAATTAGCTATCGAATATTGAATATCTTCTTAATTTTGTTAATGAAGCTTTTGAATATATCAAATATAGATAGTTTATTTGGTATTTTGTTCTTCTGTGCTATCTTATCCTTCTTATAATCGATTATCGGATTGTCAATTATTACTGATGAGCGATTTTCTTTTTCTAAGTGTTTCACAAATGAATAACTTTCAATATACGTCAATAATTGTGTGAGCGACTTATTCCCTACCTTTTGCTTGTGGAAGCCCTCCGTTATGTATCGCTCTGTCGGCCCTGTTTTCACATAATTATTATGCCAAAGAGTTAAACTATTAGTGTATAACCCTTTTACAATCCAAGTATCTTCTACGCCTTCTACCTGAAGCTCTTCTATAGATGTTGCATGAAATTTCATTCCTGCTTCCATTACGCAATGTCTTATTTTGCCAAGCGAAACATCATGACCTTTCAATATCTTGTCGCAGACTCCCATCTGTTTTGTGTTCGGATAACATGCTTTTCGGATGTAAATTAAACGCTCGCATTTCGGACATATCTTTTTATTCGGTATTTCTTCTGATGCTGTAAATGTTTCCGGCGCAATCAGCTTTACTTCAACGCAGTCTTTATCGTGGTAATACTTCCCATTATTTTCATAGAAATAGAGTTTGCGAGGGTTATCCAACAGACTTTGTTTCCGACTATTTCTGTGTTTTTCTTCATCCGTAAGCTCTTTAGCTTTATATTTGACAGCATTGTTTACAATGGTCGGAGTGCTTCCCGGTCTTCGCAAATTATCAAGCACAAGGATTTCCTCGGGATTTTCAATCGGACTGCCTCCGTTTTGGTTTGCGATGTTTATTCCTATGCGTACACTGTTCTTCAAGAGCCTCCATGAACTATTGAAGCTTGACTCTGTAATATATAAATTCCCGTTGGCGGTATTTACCGTTGCTGAAACGAAATGTAGACAATCTATTGTGCAAGTATCAATCAGTACAAGGCCGCATGGCTCAAGATCATCCTTTGCGTCTTGAAATCCAAACACATCTTTTAATTTTTTAGGATATATAATCAGCTTTTTGTCTATTAGTTCCTCACCCCAGACAAATATATCTGCATTAAATCTTAATGCCATTTTTTCAAATTTATATCCATAAAACTCTTTTTCGCTTTTAATATTCATAAGCACCTTTTCTCAGTTGTTTGAGTAACTTTATTGTATCAGGTATTCCACTTAAAGAATAATAGTTAATATATGATTTGTTTCGTATAGTTCTTTTTATTTTACTATTGATGTAATATATTTGCAACAAATGTAAGAACAACTTACATATATGGCGCACTATAAATTTACATATATTCGGAATGCTGAAAATTTTAGTTTACGCAATTGCAAAAAACTAAGGTCGTTTTTGAAAAATATGGTTTAAATGTTAAATAGACACAACAAAAAAGAGCAGGAAAACACCTGCTCTTGCATACAAAGGGGCACAAAAATAAAACAAACCAAGTGCTTTGAACTCAACTCTAATGTTGGTAAAAACACTTGGTTTGGTGCTGGTGACCGGACTTGAACCGGTACGATGTCACCACCGAGGGATTTTAAGTCCCTTGCGTCTGCCTATTCCGCCACACCAGCATATATTCAACTCTGATATAATATACTATTTTTTTGAAAAAATCAAGACTTATTTTCATTGAAAGCAAAAAATATTAAATCTTTATAACACTTTACCAAAATTTCTAATAAAAATATTTACATTTTAATTCGTTTAATATATAATGGATACAGTTAATGGGAAAACCCAAATAATAAGGAGTGTATTACAATGTACTATCTAGGTATTGATGTCGGCGGAACTAACTTGGCTGTCGGCGTAGTGGACGAAGAGTTAAAGATTGTTGCCAGAGGCTCGGTTAAGTGCCCAGCTCCGGGTGATGGATACAAGCTTGCTGATTGCATCAAAGAGGCTTGTGACATTGCTTGCGCCAATGCAGGCATTACTCTTAAAGA
>CAVBOS010000095.1:0-7480 GCA_963597005.1 Lachnospiraceae bacterium | reverse complement strand
TGCCCGTCTACGAATGCTCTGCATTCTTGACGTATTTTATTTTGCTGTCTTTTTTATCGCTTCGCTCTGTTTCTTCACTATTTCTCTTTCTGCTTCACTTTTCTTTCGTGGGCTCTGCCCACACCCGTTCGCTTTTTGAAAAAAGCGAAGCAAAAACTTTTGTGTTTAGCTTCGCACTTTTCACCAACTGTATTATCCGAAAAACTCCTCGAGCTCCTTATAAACAAGCTCTTTGTTGTTTTCATTGAGCACCTCATGCATCATGTTCTCATGCACCACAAACTTGACGTTCGTATAACCGATTTTCCTGAGCGTCTTTTCAGAGTCCTCAAGGCCCTTTTCAAAGCCCGTTATCGGGTCGTCCTTTCCCGTTACGGACAGAATCGGAAGATTTGGATTTTTGCACTTGAATTTGTCAAAATCGTGCATTGCCTTATTCATTCCGACAAGCACGCGGTTTCCCTCAAGCGTGAAATGCTTTCCGCATAGCTTATCCGACTCCATTTTCTTGATGTTCTCTTTATTATAGGAAATCCACTTTTCTTTATCGGCTTCTACTCCGCTTAGCACGCCGACAAGCTTCGAGTAGCCGTATTTTCCGTGAAAAATCTTGAGAATGTCGATAATTTTAATTCCCAGTCCCGCAGCTTTATTGTAATTTGCCGTACCAGTAAGTGCAAGTCTTGTTATCTCGTTATCGTGATCTGCAAGATAGAGACGGGCGAGCATCGAGCCCATTGAGTGGCCGAGCATAACAAGCTCCTTATCAGGGTTTCTCTCTTTTATATATTTTGTCACAAGATAAATATCGTCCAAAATTTCCTCATAGCTTTCCATATGACCGAGCGTATATTTCTTGTCAACTGAAAGACCGTGACCTCGGTGATCGGAAATGATACAGCTGTATCCCTTGGAATTTAGATACTCAATGAACGGGTAGTATCTTCCCTTGTGTTCGAGTGCTCCGTGGACTATCTGAACCAGTTTAACAGGATTTTCGACAGGGAAATAAGCTATGTGAATTTTAAAGCCGTCGTTAGCTGTAATATATGTTTCTATCATAATAACATCCTCCTTATTAATGTGAAAAATCCGTTTTTATCCTAATGAAAGTATAAAATATAAGACAAAGTCAAACAAGGCTAAATTTGTAAATTTTGATGCCGGTAAATTTTTTTGACAAAAATTCAAAAATACTGTTGACAAACAGAACTTCACTTGCTATAATCAACTCAGTTAGTGAGAGCTAACCAATATTTTTAAAGAATGGTTAGCCGAAGCTTACTATCGTATGGATATCAAAACATTTTATCCGTATACTTAACACAGTTCATAAGTTTTCCTCTTTAAGTTTTTACAACTGACATACACACAGCCACAAAGACCTGCCGCACGGCAGGTCTTTTGGCGTTTATTCATCTGTCTGTAGGTTCAACGTTATTCAAACTGCGGAACTATATTTTCATGTATTGATTTCAAAATTTCAGTCGCATTTCTCGACTCCGAAACAACCGTGATACAAGCGTTCTTATCTGGATAAACAATGCAGAACTGACCGTATTTTCCGTCTGCTCGGTAAGAATTATCCGCACCTCTCCAGAAAAGATAACCGTAACCGAAACTGCCGTTATCGACCTGTTTACGAGAAGCCTCACTTACCCATTCTTTGGGCACAAGCTGCTTTCCGTCACAGCTTCCGTTCGCAAGATAAAGACGGGTGAATTTGTGGAGCTCATCAAGAGTTAAGAAAAGTCCGCCCGCTCCGAATGTTCTGCCAAGGGGGTCAACCTCCCAAGTCGGCAGAGTTATTCCCATAGGCTCAAACAGGCGCGGCATCAGATAATGAACAAGATCCGTGCCGCTTCTTCTCTGCACCAACACTCCCGCAAGATACGGCCCAGCGTTATTATAGATAAATTTCTCTCCCGGGAAAGAGTCAAACTCCTGCTTAAGTGCAAGCTTCACCCAGTCGTGTTCCTCATAGTACGGGCGGTCTGCACCCATAAGAAACGGCTTAGCCTGACCGAGACTCATCGTGAGCAAATCTCTCACCTTTGCTTTCTCAAGATACGGTGAAATCTCATTTGGCACATCCTCTTTAAACGCCTCACAAAGCGGCTCTTCGAGAGAAAGAAGTCCCTCACGCACAGCAATTCCGACCGCCGTCGAAGTAAAGCTTTTGCTCACGGAATAAACATTTCTTCTGCAAGGCGGCTCGCTTGTGTATCTTGCAAGGACTTTGCCGTTCTGCTCGACGATTATTCCGAGCACACGCATTTTCTCGGCACATGAAGTAAATTTCTCAATGTTCATTTTAACACCGTCTTCCTTAATTGATTTGATACTCAAATATTAGCATATTTGTTTTGATTATTGAACAATAAAATAACAAATTTGAAAGCAAAAGGAGCACCGCTTGATGCTCCTTTTTTTGTATCAGAAGCTTCTTCCGCCGCCCGAATGACTTGAACCGCCGCCACCGGAGAAGCCGCCGCTGAAATGGGACGAACCGCCTCCACCAGAGGACGAAGAACGCTCAATCTTCTTTCTTGTTGTCGTCGTGTTGAGGTAAACATCACGGTTTCTTGTGACGTCAAAGCGTGTGACGTATCTGTCTGCATTCGTTGCCTTTTTGACCGTCTTCATCTTACGCTTGCATACAAACATAACTATAAATGCGACAATCGCACCGCCGACTCCGCCGACAGTCAAAGAAGTCTCGACATCATCGTGAATAATGAGAGCCTTTCCTCTAAGTACGGTCGATGTGTGCTTAAGGAAATTATTTGCCGCCTTGAAATAATTGTCGCTCTCATTAAGGTAATCGTCAAGGTCGATACTGAACTTTCCTTTAACCTCACTCGTGTTGTAGCTTTCGCAGTCACCGAAGAAATTGTACGCAGAAGCAATATAACCGTCCTTATCGTTAAGATAAAGCATTGCACCGCTGAAGTTTTCGCCCGTACCGTAGCCGTTATATTGATAATAATCGTTTAGATATTGGCTCTCGTAATTTTCTCCGAGCGTTCCGCAGTAGTAATCGTACGAGGTGTTAGTCTCATTTTCCGTCAAGATGACAAAGTCGTAGCCGAACTTTTCCTTCATCTCGTTTATCATCTTGTTGAGCTTTTTCTCCTCGCTGTCGGAGAACAAATCCGCATTGTCAATAAGGCGTGGTTTGCTCTCGTCAGCTACTCTCACAAACGAAGCCGTGTCCACGGGATACCAGCTTGGAAAACCCGAGTGGTCTGTAGCCGCTGACAGCATACCGTCCATATTGTTGAAGTAATCAAAAATACCCTGAGAATAATTTCCGTCATGCATAAACGGTTCAAGCTGATCATCAAGCTTATTCACCGTGTTTTCCGTGAGGAAATTCATGCATGCACCCGTGGCACAGGAGAACCAGCCTCTTTTGAAATCTGTGAGATTGACATAGAGAATTATTCCGTCAAAATTCTCACCTACACCGTAGCCGTGGAAATCGTAAAAATATGCCGAATAGTACTGACGATAGTAATTATAATCCTCGTAGTCGTAGTAATCGTCCGTTTCGTAGTAGAAATAATCGTTCAGGTCTTCATAGACATAATCCTCAGAGAGAAATACGAAATCATAGCCATAAGCTTCTTTCATCTCGGCGAGCTTTTCGGCAAGCTGTTCTCTTTCTTCGTCCGTGAAAATACCCGCATAGTCAAGTACCCTTGCAGCGTCTTCATCATGGAATCTCGTGAAATCGTCGGGATCACCCTCCGGAAACCAACTTGGTTTTCCCTCGCCTGCATTTTGCGGCTTGTCTTCGGGTCCCTCTGTTGCAAGTGAAGCTGAAGGAGAACTTTTCGCATTATTGCCATCAGAGTCGGCAAAAACAGGAAATGCCGTGCCGATTACAAGCAGAATCACCATAATTAGGCTTAGTGTACCGCCAAATATCTTCTTATTCATTTTGCACCTCCTCAAGAACACAACAGCGTGATAATCGCAAGGATAAGTGCGGTTATTGCAAACGAGCCGCCGCCCCAAGCGAAAAGCTTAGACTTACTTGACGGAAGCTCACCGACTATCTTACCCGTCTGACCGTTCACGGCATAGGTATATTTCTTTCCAAGATAAGTATCGTTGATGAGGTATACGGGGAAAAGCACATACTTCATATCTGCTCTTTTGAGGTTCATGTAGTTATTGAGCATTCTTACATTGGAATAGCCCACCGCCGTTCCCATGAGTGCGTCAACGGTGCTTTTCTCTACTCTGTCCGCCGCTCTCTTTTTGAGTTCTCCGGGAGTTTCGTCATAAATATCAGCCAAGAAGCCTGAGAGATAAGCATCCTTAAACTCCGTGAGCTCATTCATGTTAAACGGCTCAATGCTGTCCATGAGGTCATTGTCCATTTTCTTGCTTGCGTCAACGGGAATATTTTTGAAGTCCATTATTCCACCACGCTCAAGCATGAAATGACTCGTCTCGGTTATCTCATAGTCACCCTTTCGGCGAACCTTGATTAAATCACCGCTTAAATTACAATCACCCTCCATTTCACCGTCATAAAGCCAGAACGGGACATAAACGCCCTGAATCTCCTCGATTTTGTGAGCAGAAAGAAATCCTCTCGGGAGAAGCGGCTTGCCCTTGTGGAATTTCTTGACAATGTTCTTGAGTTCGTCCTTGCCTATCGCAAACGGAATGATTGCATCGGGCTTGAGTCCGCCTGAAACCTTATCTGTCAAAATAACGTTGTTGTCACAATATGGACATTTTGTAGCCGCCGTTGTCAGGTCTGCCATAATCTCTGCGCCGCAAGACTCGCAAACATAAAGATTTTGCTCACCTAATTTTTCACGCTCGCTTTTGAAGTCGTTGAATGCAGCCCATCTGTCGTTTTCGTCAGCCTTTTTTGCGGATGACGCTTTCTTTGTCTCGTTTGAGTCACTCGTCTTTTCTTCGTTTTGATTTTTGCCGATAAGCTCGTCAAGGTCTATTTTCGTTCCGCAGAACTCACAATACATCTGATGAGTCCCCGGAGAAAACGATATCGGAGCTCCGCAAGCGGGACATTTATACTCGTTTACACCTGCCATTTTTTAACCTCCTGATTCTTTTGTCCGCAGATAAATGCACGATTTTTAACAATTACCCACTGAGCAATATACTATAGCAATATCAGTATACATTAAAACGGCAAAATTTAAAATAAAAATATTCAATTTTCACAAAATTCTTATGCTTGTAAACACAGTTTTATTCTGTTAAAATCAAATAAGACAACGGAAGGAGAAGCTTTTTATGAACAACAAAGGACAAAAGGTTGTGGTTCTCGGAGTTTCCTCGAGCATTGCGGCTTATAAGGCGGCAAATCTAGCGAGCATGCTCAGAAAAAGAGGCTACGACGTTCACGTTATAATGACAAAAAATGCGACAGAATTTATCTCGCCGCTTGTATTCGAAACGCTTACCAATAATGTCTGCGTAATCGACCAATTCTCAAGAACGGGCAACTACGAGGTCGAGCATGTCGCACTTGCAAAAATGGCAGACATCGTTCTCATTGCTCCCGCTACTGCTAATGTAATTGCTAAGTTAGCAAACGGAATTGCGGACGACGCACTCACCACACAGGTGCTCGCCTGCACATGCAAAAAGCTTGTCGCACCTGCCATGAACACAAATATGTATCTCAATCCCGTCACTCAGGACAACCTCAAAAAGCTTGAGCACTACGGTTTCACGGTTATCACTCCCGCTTCGGGACTTCTTGCGTGCCGTGACGAGGGAATCGGCAAGCTCCCCGAAGAAGGTTTGCTTGCAGACTATGTCGACCGTGAAACACTGAAGCCTCATGATTTAGTCGGCAAAAAGGTTGTTGTAACAGCAGGCGCAACAAGGGAGAGCATTGACCCCGTTCGTTTCATCACAAATCATTCGAGCGGAAAAATGGGATTTTCCATTGCCCGTGAATATATGCTAAGAGGCGCAAGCGTCACTCTCATTGCGGCGGCTAACACTCAGCCGAAACTAAACTTTGTGAACACGGTAAATGTTGAATCCGCAGAAGATATGTTTAACGCTGTCACAAAGCACGCAGAAGACGCCGATATTATCATCAAAGCGGCGGCTGTCGCAGACTACACCCCAACCGAAACAGCTGATAACAAAATCAAGAAAAAAGACGGCGATATGGCAATCAGCCTAAAGCGCACCAAGGATATTTTGGCTTATCTCGGCGAGCACAAAAAGGAAAATCAGTTCCTTTGTGGATTTTCAATGGAAACAGAAAATCTCGTTGAAAACTCACAGAAGAAGCTAAAAAAGAAAAATGCCGATATGATAGTAGCAAACAACCTCAAGGTTGACGGTGCGGGATTCGGAGTGGACACAAATGTCGTGACGCTTATAACCAAGAACGGCATTAAAGAACTGCCGATTATGTCCAAGTCGGAAGTAAGTGCTGCATTAGCCGACGAAATCAAGAGGATTCAGGATAATGAATGATATTAGGGCTGTCCCAAAGCAAAAGTGCGACTGGTTCTGCGATGGCGGAATGATGGAAAAATATCATGACGAAGAATGGGGAATTCCACAGCATAACGACAGAAAGCTGTTTGAATTTCTCATGCTCGAGGGAATGCAGTGCGGACTTTCGTGGACAATTATCATGAAAAAACGGCAAACCTTTTTCGAAGCGTTCGACGGCTGGGACTTTGAGAAAATCGCAAATTTCGATGAAAACAAGCTCGAAGAAATTAAGGCTTACCCGAATATGCTCAAATCCATGCCAAAAATCAAGGCGGCGGTAACAAATGCCAAGGCTTTTATAAAAATCCGTGAGGAATACGGCTCGTTTGATAATTACCTTTGGGGCTTCACAAATGGTAAAGTGCTGGTTTACGACAGTCACAAAAACGCCATGCCGCCACAAAATGAGCTGAGCGAAAAAATCGCAAAAGACCTCAAAAAGCGTGGTTTCAAATATCTCGGCGCAGTCACGGTCTATTCGTTTCTTCAGGCGTGCGGAGTTATAAACGACCACCAAGAAAAGTGCTTCTTGTACAAAGAAATATGCGAAAATTACCCTGTCGACTTTCTCGACTAAGCAATTCAAAAATAAATGTGGTGAAATTATGTATGATTTAAGATTTAATCCCGAAAAGTATGAAGTCAAAACCTTTGAGTTTGAAAACAGAAGTATAGAGTACCGAGCATTTGAAAATATAGTTTATTGCTCAAATCCCGCAAGCAGTGTACAAAAATTAAATCTGTTTGTACCCGAGGCTTATTACCACGGCGAGAAGATCAACGGCTATGACCTAAAAACCGCTCCGATATTTGCTCCGAACACTGTCGGTGGATATATGGAAGGTCCAGCCATGAAAGTTGGCCTCAATAAATTTACCGGTGAACCCAACACCGCATTCGAGGGACTTTATCACGGCTATGTCGTTATGTGCGCAGGTATAAGAGGAAGAAACACGGGCAAAATTTC
>CAVBOS010000094.1:0-7600 GCA_963597005.1 Lachnospiraceae bacterium | reverse complement strand
TTTAATTATCGCTTCGCTCTGTTCTTTCGTTTTTTGCCACTGCTTTTATATCTCTCGTGGGCTCTGCCCACACCCGCACGCTTTTTGAAAAAAGCATGGCAAAAACTTTTGTGTTTTTCGTTCTTTATTTTGTTTCATCTCATTTTCACCTAAAATTCTTTTTGACAAAACAATACAAGACTATATAATTAAGGTAAGAGTTCTGATACTCATCGGAAGGAGTTTAAATCATGAAATATTTAATTGGTGTGGATTTAGGTACAAGCGGTACCAAAACAGTTTTATTCGATCAAAAGGGTAAGGCAGTTGCCTCTTCTACTGTGGAATACCCTCTCTATCAGGCTCAAAACGGTTGGGCAGAGCAGGATCCCCTCGACTGGTGGCACGCAGCTTGCGATACCATTAAATCCGTTATTGAATCCTCAGGCGTGAACAACGAGGATATTGCAGGTCTTGGTATTTCAGGTCAGATGCACGGTCTTGTTATGTTGGACGCTGACGGAAAGGTTCTTCGCCGCTCTATCATTTGGTGCGACCAGAGAACAGGCAAGGAGTGCGCCGAGATAACCGAAAAGGTTGGTGCTCAAAGACTTATTGAGATTACGGCTAACCCCGCTCTCACGGGTTTCACCGCATCCAAAATTCTTTGGGTCAGAAACAATCAGCCTGAGATTTACGCTAAATGCGCTCACATTCTTTTGCCTAAGGATTATGTGAGATATATGCTCACAGGCGATTTTGCAACTGAAGTAAGCGATGCTTCAGGCATGCAGCTTCTCGATATTCCTAACCGCTGTTGGTCTAAGGAGGTTTGCGACAAGCTCGATATCGATATGAGCTTGCTCCCAAAGGTATATGAGTCTCCTGAGGTAACAGGCGTGATAAGCGAGGAGGCCGCCGCTTTAACAGGTCTTAAGGCCGGCACGATAGTTGTCGGCGGAGCAGGCGACAATGCCGCTGCCGCTGTCGGAACAGGTGTTGTTACTGAGGGCAAGGCTTTCACCACAATAGGTACGAGCGGAGTTGTTTTCGCTCATACAGATAATATCAAGATTGACAGCAAGGGCAGAGTTCACACCTTCTGCTGTGCCGTTCCGGGTGCATGGCATGTAATGGGCGTCACTCAGGCGGCGGGACTTTCTCTCAAGTGGTTCAGAGATAATTTCTGTCAGGAGGAAATCGTAACGGCTAAAGGAATGCATGTCGATCCTTATTATCTTATGGACAAGGAAGCGGAGAAATCACCGATAGGATCGAATAAGCTTATCTATCTTCCGTATCTGATGGGTGAGAGAACACCGCACCTTGATCCCGATTGCCGTGGTGTATTCTTCGGTTTAAGCGGAATGCACACAAAGTATGATATGCTAAGAGCCGTAATGGAGGGCGTCAGCTTCTCTCAGCGTGACAGCATTGAAGTATTAAGAGAAATGGGAATCGAAATCGACGAGATGCTCGCTTGCGGCGGCGGCGGAACAAGCAAGCTTTGGAGACAGATGCTTGCCGACACATATAATTGCCCCGTAAAAACAGTTGTATCAAAGGAGGGCCCCGCACTTGGCGTCGCTATCCTTGCGGCTGTCGGCGCAGGAATTTATGAAAGCGTGGAAAAGGCTTGTGAGGAGCTTGTAAAGACAAACCCCGAGCAGCAGCCGATAGAAGAAAATGTACCGGAGTATGAGAAGTACTACGGTGTATATAAGAGTCTTTATCCGGCTCTCAAACAATGCTATAAAGAGCTCTCAAAGCTCTGATACCGAAAAAAATATGGCTCTCGATAACGGGAGCCATATTCAGCGATTAAGCAAGAAAATTTAAAAGGAGAAGAAAGAATGACAGCAGTGATAGTTGTAGCGTGCATAATAGCAGTGATAGTTTTGTTTTGGCTGTGGGGAATCGCACCGAGAATAAAAAACAGACCTTCCTTTAAGGAACTCCAAAAATGGGACTATGCCCACAGAGGATATCACGATAAAGAAAAAGGTATTCCCGAGAACAGCATGGCGGCATTTAAAAATGCGGTGAAGCACGGCTACGGAATGGAGTACGACTTGCAGATGACAAAGGACGGATATGTGGTAGTGCATCACGATAACAGTCTGAAGAGAATATGCGGAGTGGATAAGAAAATATCCGACATCACACTCGAGGAGCTAAATAAAATACATCTGTATGATACCGAGTATACATGTCCGCTTTTCAGCGACGTGCTAAAAGAAGTGGACGGAAAAACACCGATGATAATCGAGTTTAAGGGCTACGATAAAATTGACGAGCTGTGCGAAAGAGGCTGGGAGGTACTAAAGGACTATAAAGGACTTTACTGCATAGAAAGCTTTCATCCGAGAATAGTGCATTGGTTTAGGAAGAACCACCCCGAGGTGGTAAGAGGTCAGCTGATGGCACATTTCACATCGAAAGACCCTGAGACACCGAATCCGATAATGGCATTTATGGGAAGAAATATGATGTCGAACTTTTATGCAAGACCTGACTTTGAGGCGTACGATTATCATGCAAGGAAAAATGTGAGTTTGAGAGTGTGTAAGAAGCTGTTTGGAATAAAAGAAGTGTCGTGGACGGTAAGGGACAGAGAAACGCACGATAAGCTGAAAAAAGACGGCTGTATAAGTATATTTGAAGGCTTTATAGCATAAAAGCAAAGTAAAGAAAAATGGAATAAACACAAAAGTTTTTGCTTCGCTTTTTACAAAAAGCGAACGGGTGTGGGCAGAGCCCACGAACAATTAATAATGTAGAATTAATAATTATCAAACACAAATAACTGAGCGAAGCGAATAAAAAAGAGATAGGCTGTCAAAGTTAACCAAAATGCGAAGCATTTTAGAACGCATAGCGTTCGTGGTTGGGCTTTGACAGCCGACTGATTTACGCAAAGAGAAATCGCAGAAGACAAATACCGTTCGTTCTGACCTAATTCAACAATCCACATTCTAAAAGTGTTCACGGACAGACATTTCATTTTGCGGATTACTTTTAAAAAGATAAAATACAGACAAACAGCCGAATTTTACGCTCAAAGAGAAATACAGAACGCTAAGAAAACGTAACAACAAAAAAGACAGCAAGAGAAAATACGACAAAACGCTTGCGTTTGCAGTCGGAAATTTTCTCTTGCTGATTGCCTTATTTGAGGTAAATTAAGAGCGAAGCAATGAAAAATCAAAGAACTAAAAACAGCATTTTCATATTGTGATTTTGCACGAAAAGCAACATAAGCTTTTGGATATGAGATTTATTGAAAAGAAAAATCGAATGTGTTAATATCGTAGTGTATTGGTTTGTAACCATATTTTTTCCATAAATTTCCATGTGGTTTTCATATTTGGCGGAGGAAAGAAAATGTATGACAGTGTAATAATCGGCGGCGGAGTAATCGGCTGTGCCGTTGCAAGAGAGTTGTCCCGATATCGGGGAAAATTTCTCTTGGTAGAAAGAGATAATGACGTCTGTACGGGAACAAGTAAAGCAAACTCGGCAATCATTCATGCAGGCTTTGACGCAGAGAACGGCTCGCTTATGGCGAAGTTCAACGTCAAGGGCAATGAGATGATGGATAAAGTAGCTGAAGAGCTCGATGTCCCGTTCAAGAGAAATACGGCTATGGTTCTTTGCTTTGAGGAGGAAAACCTCCCTAAGTTAAGTGAGCTCTATGAGCGAGGAGTTAAAAACGGCGTGCCCGATTTAAGAATACTCACAGGCGACGAGGCAAAGGAAATCGAACCAAACCTTAACGACAGCGTGTGCGGCGCATTGCTCGCACCGACATCGGGCATCGTGTGTCCGTTTGAGCTTACATTGGGATTTGCCGAAAATGCGGCGGATAACGGTGTGGAGTTCAGCTTCGGAAGCGGAGTGAAGAATATTGAAAGAAATAATGAATCTTTCACGCTCACACTTGAAAACGGAAATAAAATCGAAACTAAAACAGTTGTAAACTGTGCGGGTGTATATTCAGACGATATTCATAATATGGTCTGCGAAGACAAAATCAAAGTGAAACCGAGAAGAGGAGAGTATATTATCTGCGATAAATCTGTAGGCGACCTCGTGAGCACGACTCTTTTCCAGCTTCCCACAGCTTTGGGCAAGGGAATACTTGTGTCACCGACAGTTCACGGCAATCTGCTTTTAGGCCCCACAGCCGACGATATAGACGATAAAGAGGGAATTGATACCACGGCAAACGGACTTTCCGATGTCCTTAAATTTGCCGCAAAATCCGTTAAGTCACTTCCAAACCGTCAGGCTATAACCTCGTTCAGCGGTCTTAGAGCACATTCACCCAAGCACGAATTTATTCTCGGAGAATCAAGCGTCAGCGGATTTTTCGACTGCGCCGCAATCGAATCTCCGGGACTTTCAAGTTCGCCAGCAATAGGCGAATACACCGCAGGTCTTGTGGCTGAAAAGCTTGGTGCAGAGAAAAAGGATGATTTCAATCCGTTAAGAAAGGGACTTAAAAAGCCTAACGAAATGAGCTTTGAGCAGAGAGCAGAGCTTATAAAGGAAAATCCCACATACGGCAATATAATCTGCCGCTGTGAGACAGTAAGCGAGGGAGAAATCATTGCAAGCATTAACCGTACTCTCGGCGCAACCACGCTTGACGGAGTGAAGAGGAGAACAAGAGCGGGCATGGGAAGATGTCAGTCGGGATTCTGCTCACCTAGAGTAATGGAAATTCTCGCCCGTGAGCTCCATCTTGACCTCGACGATATCAAGAAGAACGAGAAAGGCTCTTTTGTCGCTGTCGGAAAAACTTCAAAGGGAGGTAACGACTGATGAAGGATGTTAAATATACGATTAAAAACGAATATAAAATAGTTATCGCAGGCGGCGGCCCCGCAGGACTTGCAGCAGCCGCATCGGCTTGTGAAAACGGTTGTAAAAGCGAAGATATACTGATAATCGAAAGAGACGCTTCTCTCGGAGGAATACTTAATCAGTGCATTCATAACGGATTCGGACTTCATACCTTTAAAGAGGAATTGACAGGCCCAGAGTATGCAGCTCGCTTCGAGGAGAAATGCGAGAAGCTTGATATTCCTTATGTGCTTGGCACAATGATACTCGATATATCCGAGAATGAGGATAAGACAAAAACAGTTACTTGTGTAAGTGCGGAAAACGGTTTGAGACAAATCAAAGCAGATGCGGTTATTCTTGCAATGGGTTGCCGTGAGAGAAGCCGAGGCGCACTCAATATTCCCGGTTATCGCCCCGCAGGAATTTTCTCCGCAGGAACAGCCCAGAGACTTGTTAATATCGAGGGCTATATGCCGGGCAAAGAGGTCGTTATTTTGGGCTCAGGTGACATCGGTCTTATCATGGCGAGAAGACTCACGCTTGAGGGTGCTAAGGTAAAGGTTGTTGCGGAACTTATGCCGTACTCGGGCGGACTCAAGAGAAATATAGTTCAGTGCCTTAATGACTATGATATTCCGCTGAAGCTTTCTCATACCGTAACCAAAATTTACGGTAAAGAGAGAGTGGAGGGAGTAGATATTTCCGAGGTTGGCTCGGACGGCAAGCCGATTGCGGGCTCAGAGGAGTTTTATTCATGTGATACTCTACTTCTGTCGGTCGGACTTCTGCCCGAGAACGAGCTCTCAAAAACTCTCGGAGTGGAGCTTTCGAGAATCACTGGCGGCCCCGTTGTCAATGAAAGTCTTGAAACAAATATCAGCGGAGTTTTTGCTTGCGGAAATGTTCTTCATGTTCATGACCTTGTCGATTATGTTTCCGAGGAGGCGGCTCAGGCTGGCAAAAATGCCGTTAAGTACATAAACGGTGAAATAACAGCAAGCGAAAAAGCACCTATTGAAATAAAAACGCAGAATGGCGTGAGATACAGTGTCCCCGTTTTCGTAAATCCGACTAACGCAGAGGATAACATCACCGTAAGATTCAGAGTGGCAAATGTCTTTAAAAATAAATATATAAGCGTTTATTTTGACGGCAAGCGTCTTGTCCACCGCAAAAAGCAAATTCTTGCTCCCGGTGAAATGGAAAATGTCGTGATAAAAAAATCGGATATTGAAAATTCCGATGCAAACGAGATTTTAATCACGCTCGAGGATGAGTAAGGGGGATAGGTATGGAAATCAGAGAACTCACATGTATCAATTGCCCGCTCGGCTGTCAGCTTAAAGTTGAGATGAACGGGGGAGAAGTTGTCTCCGTCAGCGGAAACACTTGTAAGCGCGGAGAGATTTACGCAAGAAAAGAGGTTGTTTCGCCGACAAGAACCGTAACAAGCACCGTTGCCGTAGTAGGCGGAGTGCACCCCGTTGTGCCTGTCAAAACAAAAAGCGATATCCCTAAGTCAAAGATATTCGACTGCATGAAAGAGATAAATGCGGCGGCGGTCAAGGCACCTGTGCATATCGGCGATGTAATTATCGAAAATGTCTGCTCAAGCGGAGTGGATGTAGTCGCAACGGCAAATATGCAGACAAAGGTTTAATCAAGGGATTAAATCAAGAGATTACTTAATACAAAGTTTACATTTCAAAGAACTGCGGAGGTTTCACACTTCCGCAGTTTTGTGTTATACTATGAAGGATTTATTCAATCAGATAAATCCAATTAATTTGGCGGAGATAAAAGATGAGACTGTTTTTTAAAGAAAGACCTTTTTCGTGGGATCTTGATTACGATATATTTTACGAGAACGAAACAAAAGCCTATCATGTAAAGAACGAGCAGATTAAAAAGCGCTTGTGGAACGTGACGCTTTATAACCGCAACGATATGGAAATAGGAAAGATAGAGCGAAAGGAAAGTCTTTTCGGCGGTGAGAAATACAAGATATACTTTGACGACAGAGAGATAGGCTCAATCGAAAAGACCTATGTCCACAACAAAACACGCTATCTTCTCAAAATGGTAAACTGGAGAATTTTCGGACTCATTCCGTCTTGGGAGTACGATATCCTAGATGATGACGCCATAGTGGCTCATGCAGGGGTTGACGGTTCTCCTTATGAGGGAAAGGGTAACTATATGCTTGAGGTTTATTACGAGAACTCGGAGAGCATGATAGTGCTTGCGTGTCTCGGTATGGAGGCGGCAAACGCAAAGCTTGCCGAAAAGGAAAAGAAAAAGCTCGAGAAAAAACTTCACGGCAAATAAGCCAAAGAGAATTTGAATAGCATCGCCATAAAGACACAGGATATTGTGGTAAAACGCCCTAAAAGCAACGAAATAAAACCGCCCGATTTTTCCGAGAAACATGCGGAAAATCGGGCAAAAAATTTTTTTGAAAAATATCAAAAAAAGCTTGCATTATTCCCCCGGTTGTGGTAATATACCTTTGCGTGACTGCGACAGATATGCGATGAAGCGGGAGGTTGCGGCTGAAAGATGCCGGTTTTTCCGCAGAGTATGTCCGATTTTAAACCGGGCGAAAGACAGTCGAAAATTTAAGCTTGGAACCACAGGTGATTTTACCTGAAGGCCGTTTTGCGGCTTAGCGACTGTTTCTATAACGTGGGTCGATGATTGCATCTGCCCGTTATTTTCCCGGAATTCGCCATGTGCGTTTTTCGGTTTTATTTATGTCAAGGGTGGGAAC
>CAVBOS010000093.1:0-7692 GCA_963597005.1 Lachnospiraceae bacterium | reverse complement strand
GCTCTGCGAGGCGTCGGAAAGAGCGTAATTCCGATGGTAATCATGCTTTCTTCGTTTGTTTTTTTCCGTCAAATTTACCTTTATGTCAATAAAAGACTCGGCGGAGGCTACATTTCCATGGCAATGAGCTATCCCGCCGGTTGGCTCATCTGCTCGGTCGCAATGACGTTTTTCTACATTATCGTCATGAGAAAGCTTCAAAACAATTATATTTCAAAAGAGTAAAAAATCAGCCGCCGCTTGTTTCTCACAATAAGCGACGGCTTTTTTGTATTTAATTTTCGTTTTTACATGGATAAATTGCCGCTATATACTTGTAGTATCTTCCGTTATATTCAGAACCGTAACTCATAACAAGTATTGCTTTATCAATCTCGGCATATTCTTCATAATTTTCAAGTGCACATAAATCCGTAATCGACATATTCCAATATTTCCGATTATTATATACAAACTCAGCCTTTGTCTTCAGCTTGCCGGAGGAATTTTCTGTCCTATACACTCCAAAATCACTCACCTCGATAAGATCAAGCGAATGATTGATTTTGTTGATTTCTTCAGGCAACAGAAACTGATAATAATTGCCGAAAATAGTTTTTCTCGTGCTGACCGGGTGAATTTTAAGTACCTCTTCAAGCGTCGTCTTTCCGATTATTTCAATCGGCTCATCCTTGCTCAAAAGTATATTTTCAGGCTGTATATCATCCTTAAGAAAATTGACTATAGGTACATCGATAATATCAAGTTCAGAAACGGGTCTGCCATCTTTGCTCATTAAATCCGAACCAAAAGCCGCACCGTGACTTTCTTCGTCATCGGTAACGATTCTCTCCCATTTGCCGTTTCTCATGTTAATTCCCGCAACACAATAACCGCCGTTTTTTGCCGACTTTGTAAGCACTGCCATTCTGACTTTATATCTATACATTCTTTAGTTCTCCGTTCGTCATTCGTCGCTTATTTCTTCCAAGTGATAGCCTATCTGCGCATTTCTCTTTTTGTAAGCTAATTTGAGCATTTCTTCGTCCGTCATATCGTTATCCGAGGCAAAAATGGACACCTGAGCTCTGTCGGGAAAATACATATTAAGCAATCTTTCGTCAAGCTCAGCCTGATTTTGCAGACTTCCGTCAGCAAGAATGTGATTCACATTCACCCCGCTTACAGCAAAAGCTCTCGCAACCATAATCGCTCTGTGGCAATCAATTGGGTCCTTCTCCGTGCACATAAGAGCGATATTGTTTCCTTTTTCGAGTCCCAACATCACATTTTTCATTGCCTTAACGAAAAAATCCGACCGTGCAGTCTTTGAAAAATCCAAATAGCCGTCCTCATGATAGAGTTCTCTGTCATTCTGCCTTGCCCCGAAATATTTTCCCATATACGAATATGTGATATTTTCTTTTTCGAGCAATTCTGCCAAATTTTCCCTGTTGTAGGTTTCGGCATATTTTGAATAAGGAGTGCTCCTGACATCAAGCAGATAGTTTATTTTGTTATTTTTCAGCATTGCCGCAAAATAATCAAAATCATGCGTGGAATGTCCTATTGTGAAAAGCTGTCCCATAAAATCACTTTCCGAGTTTAATTTTAGTTCTATTTTATAACCCTTTTCGATTTCTTTCAATAGGACAAAAGAAACTATAGTTAAAGCCATACTTGTTTTTCAGCAAAAAAGGCTCTGAACCTACTATGTAGATTCAGAACCTTAGTGGTATTGTGATTATTCATTTTTACAAAAAACTGAATAATGAGGTTTGCGAACAAACAATTTTGTCATTCGAACTCGACAATCACTAATCAATTTTGTTTAGATATTATTTGCTGCCGTGTTTGCTTTTCTTTTGATTCTTTGATTTATCCATATTATCCTGCCTGTATGAGCTAATGTTATCGGTATTGATAACACTCACTCCGTAACTGTGGATAATAGCAATATGTTCCGATTCAGATTATAAGCGATTTTGCTTAGAAATACAAGTCCTTGGTCAACTTTCCTGCTGCAATATTGCATCAGACAACCTACAATACAAGTTTTGATTCCCTTCCTCTTTGTATGTCTCAAAAGTTCCTTCCACTACAATCTCCGCATTTTCTTCCGGGTACTCATCCGGATAAATGTGGGAGCCATTTTCCCATACAAATTCCATTCCCTGAGCACAGCAGGCTGTTGCATCCTGAATCACACAATAAAAGTAATATTTTTTTGTGGCTTCATAGTAGGTTGCATAAAAATTACCATCAATACGGAATGTTTTTCCTTCATATTCTTCTGGCGTAACCATCATCTGATATACTGTTGCATACACCATATCACTGCTCATTTGCGTAAGGTCATAATCAACTGTTCCGTCTGTGTTCCTGACATCTTCTGCCCCGCTTATTGTGTCTTCCGTATCTTTGTTTGATTCGACATTGGATGAAGCTTCCTCGCTTTCCGTAGTCTCATTTTTACGGTCTTCATCCGCTATCTGATTATCTATTACTTTGTCAACCGAATTTGTATTGTTAAAACCTTTTCCGTCCGTGCTTTTTTTATTACTGCATCCGGTTATCAGGAAAATACATAAAAACAAAACCATACATTTTTTCAAATTTTTCATGCTCTTCCTCCTGCCATTTTTCCCACAACACAGCTGATCATAAATGCCACAATGTCTATTGCTACAATCGTCGAGCCTACCGGAGTACCTGCCAAAATAGACAACAGAATCCCAATAATTGCACAAAACACAGATAATACAACTGAACAAATTGTAACACGAAAGAACGTCTTATATACGCGCATAGCTGACAATGCCGGAAATATTACCAATGCTGAAATCAGCAAAGAGCCAACCAGATTCATGGCAAGAACGATGATTACCGCTGTAATAACAGCTATTAGCAGATTGTAAAAATCCGTTTTCATTCCTGTAGCTTTTGCAAATGATTCATCAAAGGTAATACAGAAAATTTTCTGATAAAACATAATAAAAACAACCACAACAATGACTGATAAAACACTGCATAATACCACCTGTCCTTTCGTCAATGTCAATATGGAGGTTGAGCCAAACAGTGTACTGCACACATCTCCTGAAAGATTCGGTCCTGTGGAAAATAGATTCATGAGGAGATAACCGATTGCCAAAGCCCCTACGGAAATCATAGCAATCGCTGCATCCCCTTTAATCTTTGTGTTCTGTCCTGTCCGCAACAGCAAAACAGCACAAATAACGGTTACGGGTAAAATGAATATCATATTGTTTGTAAAATTCAGAACCGATGCCACCGCCATAGCCCCAAAAGCAACGTGTGACAAGCCGTCTCCTATAAAGGAAAATCGTTTCAGCACCAAAGTAACTCCCAGCAAAGAGGAACAAAGTGCAATCAACACCCCTACGATCAGTGCATACCGCACAAATGGGTACTGAAAATAAAAAATCAACTTTTCAATCAAACGATACACCTTCTTTCATATTCCTGTTTCGTTCCATAAAACACTTCTTCACCAATATGCAGGATATGACTGGCATAGTTCATTGCCGCTTTCATATCATGAGAAATCATAATAATCGTAATCTTATCTTCACAATTTATTTTCTCAATAAGGCGATACATCTCCTCCGTCACCTTTGGATCAAGACCAGATACAGGCTCATCCAGTAATAATATTTTCCTGGTTGCGCATAATGCTCTTGCGAGTAAAACCCTCTGCTGCTGTCCTCCTGACAATTCCCGATAGCATCGATTTTCCAGATTTGCAATCTGCAGCTTTTCCATCATTTCACACGCACGCTTTTTCTCTGATCGGTTATAAAATGGACGCATCCCCACACGATTCTGACATCCGGAGAGAACAATTTCTCTCACGGATGCAGGAAAATCTTTTTGTATTACTGTCTGCTGTGGCAAATATCCGATTTCATCGCTCTTTACTCCAGCTCCAAACGTAATCTTTCCATGAATGGGCTGTTGCAGATTCAGTAATGTCCTCATCAGAGTTGATTTACCGGAACCATTTTCTCCAATAATACAAAGATAATCTCCTTCTTTCACAGAAAAGTTAATATCTTGCAGTAGCACTTTTCCATCATATCCGATTGCCAGATTTTGACAGATAATCTGTTCCATAGTTCCTCCTACTGCAATGCCTCCTGCAAAACATTCAAATTGCTTTCCATAATTAAAAAATAAGTTGCTCCTTTTTTCACATCATCGGATGTCGTTGACTGCATAGAGTCCAGTGTTAAAATACCTTGATTTTTTTCTTTTGTATTTTCAATAATCGTTTTCGCAATCTTCTGGTCAGACTTTTCGATTGTCATGATATTTTTTAATCCGAGTTCATCGGCCTTTCCTGCTAAGAATGTAATTGTTTCAAAGCTGGCTTCCGTCTCCGCAGAGCATCCAACAAACGCTGCATAATAACTTAATCCATAATCATCAACCATATATCGGAATGGGAATCTGTCTCCAAATAACACTGTCTTCTGTGAAGCTGCATCTACTGTTTCCTGATACTTCTTATCCAGTTCATCCAATTTATCTGCATAGGCCTTTTCATTTTCCTGATAAGCATCCGCATTTTCAGTATCTATTTCAGCAAGGTCATCAGCGATTGCTTTGCAAAGAACTTTTGCATTTCTTAAAGAAAGCCATACATGCTCATCGTATTCCGGTTCTTCCTCAGCTCCGTCTTCCTCCTCTTCTTCCTCGGCTTCCATGCCTTCAACAACCTCTTCTTCTTTTACACTGTTTCCAAGCACATCTAATAAATTTATGACTTTCATATCTTTATTGACAGCTTCCTTTAATGCATCTTCTACCCATGCATCTGACTCTCCGCCAACATAGATAAAAAGGTCACAATCGGAAATTTTCATAATATCATCCGCAGTAGGCTGATAACTATGCAAATCTACTCCATTGTCAAGAAGCATCGTAAGATCCATATTAGATACTTCATCCCCTGCAATCTCTTTTACCCAGTCATATTCCGGGAATATGGTTGTAACAACTTTGATCTGCTTATCATTATTATCTTTTGCCTGTGTATTAGTATTGGAATTATTTTGACCGCAAGCAGAAAGACAGCATACTGCCATAACTGCCGCTAAAAGAATGAAAATATATTTTTTCATTGAATAAAACCTCCGTTTTTATCTTAATTTTTCTAAAAAAGGGTACAAAAACAGAAAGGTACCCCTTAGGACTACCCTTTCTGCCTTATAAAGAAGTTTTATTCAATCGTTTAGTCTTACCTTTTGACTTACAAGAGATGTATCAGAAACAAGTAAAAACTGACCTGTTATCAATAGTGCAAACAATATAGGCATAGGATTTATGGCTGCAATCGTAATCGTACCATTACCTACATTCCTTAATGTCTGCTCTGCCTGATGAATATTGGCACAGATCGGACAGTCTTCGCCCGTACAGTGATGATTTTCTTCTTTTACAATATAGAAAAAAGAAGCAAATGTAACAAATAAAAATAAAATACATACTGCTACAGAAAAAGCTCTCTTGGTCTTTGTATTCATTTGTTTCTCCTTTCCCACAATCATACTCTGTTTCTAATTTTGTGTTTCTTTGCATTCGCTGCATATCCCATAAAATACGGTACGCAGCGAATCCATCTCAAAACCATGATGTTCCATCATATGTTGCTTCAGACTTTCTACTTCATTGCACTGCAAGTGAATCAATTTTCCACACTTTTCACATTTGCAATGATAGCATACCGTCTGAGTTTCGCTTTCGTGACTGCCTATATATTCAAAACAGGCACTGCTGGTTCCATCTACAACATATTTAGCAACCATACCTTCCTTAACCATTTTCTCTAAATGACGATAAATTGTCGTTGTTCCAACTGCTATTCCTTTCGTCTGAAAATAGTCACAGATGTCACTTACCGTAACATGGCTGCCCTGAACTGATTTCAAAAAGGTAAGTAATTCGGTCATTTGCTTTGTCTTGTATGGTGCTTTAGCCAAATCAACCACCTCACTTTTAATTTGAAAACAGTTTTCATTTTACCACAGGATTTGAATTTGTCAATATAATTTGAAAACGATTTTCATATTATTCATCACAACAGGTATTGTTACAGGTGGAAAGCAAATGCCTTGCTCTCCACTTTTTTCTTTTATTGATAAATCATCTCCCTATCTACAATCTCCCTTGCACACGCCTGTATGGTATTCATTCTGCCTACCCATTCCAAAGCGTTATCTGCCTTTAACTGCTCTGTGATTCCCTGTGCCTGCTTCATCTGCTCCACAATCCTTTCAAAGCGTTCCTGTGCCTGTTCCTCTATATCTGCCAGATAACTGTTCAATCTGCCACTCATCAGCAGATCCAGATATGCAGTCCTGCGGTACTCCTTCAAATACTGCGAATGTCTTTGTCCCCATACTCCAACAAATCTCGGTTCTTCTTCCTCCGGCAAGGTAAGGTTGGGGATAAGGTAATCCCCACATCTCACATAAGTGCCGCCCATTTCTTCAAAATTGTTTTCTTCATTTTCTGTTTCACCTTTCTCATCGTTCTCTGTCCATTTATTTCTTCTTTGCTGTCTGTTTTGGCTGTTGCCTGCTTTCCTGCTGATAGCGGCGCAATTTTTCCCGTATGCTTGCCTTTTTCGGCGGTTCTGTTGACTGCACTTTCTTCTGTTCTGTCTGATTTTCCCATGCCCGCAGTTCCTCATTATATTCCCTGATCAGCTTTTCTGATTTCTGATACGTCTTTGCGAAAGACTGAACATCTGGATATCCTGCCTGTTTTACAGTCTGTTCCATATCCGTGTGGATATGTTTTTCCTGTTTCTCTGCCTGTTCAATTTTGCCCTCTAAAGATTTCCGTGCTTTTCCTTTGAAAAATCCAGTTGTCTCGGAAAGCTGTTTCTTCAATGTGGAAATCTCCTGCTGTGTGGACTTCATTGCCTGTGACTGCTTCTGAAGTTTCTCCATCAGCTTCCGCATATCATTCCATTCCTGCCTTGCCACATTGTCCGCCCGTATCTCTGCCTCTTTCGGATTGTTCTTCCCGATTTTCTTCGTTGCCAGATATATGCCGCCCTGCTGAAATACAGACAACTTTTCTGATTCCTCTTTCACATGGCTGTTGATGATTTCCGTAAACATCTCTTTAACTTCTCTGGTAAAAGCATCGCTCTTAGACCATTCATCTTTCTTGGTAAAAATATGGCTTTTATAAACTTCCCCTTGAGCAACAGAGAAATGAAAAGTAGTTGTTTTAATTATAGTTAATCATAGAAAGCAATAACAAAAAGAGCTATCAGACTTTCAAAAAATCTGATAGCTCTTTACTTTTACAATAATTCAAATAATGTTGCCATTTTGTTGCCACAGAGGACTTCAAAGCAGCGAAAAGCCTGCATTTATGGGCTTTTTTAAGTGCCGTGGATCATTCCCACTCCTAAGTATAAAACAGACTTTAACTGTTTTTGCTTAGGAATTTTGACTTGATGTGCTTTAATTTGGTACAGATTATCTCAATTCTATGAGGTATTTCTGCTTTTGCTATCAAATAGCTATCACTTGGATGCTATCAATTTAGAAATATTTTTTGACTTATTATAAAGCAAGTGAACAACCAAATAAATCATTGATTGCTCTTTGAATTGATTTATTATCGACGCCATATTCTTTAAGTTGCATTGCATAGACTATATATTCAAGG
>CAVBOS010000092.1:0-7882 GCA_963597005.1 Lachnospiraceae bacterium | reverse complement strand
CGACAGCACGAGCTACAGCCGACAGAATCAGGAGTTCCATATGGCAATTTGGACAGCGGCTGACAACGATGCGATGAAGGAGCTTTTGCAGAGCATGTGGAATGGTCTTTCAATGGGGCATAAGGTTACTCAGGAGAATTATGCTCACATAAGCATGGAGGAGCACCATAAAATTCTCTGTGCACTGGAAGCAAGAAACGAAAAGCTTGCAGGCGACCTTATGGAAGCGCATATCATGCGCAGTCTTGTCAATGTACTTTCGCATTTAAAGAAAAATTAATGTATGTCAGTATATTTTTTTATTGATTAACAAGGGAGAAGGGCAGTCTTCTCCTTTTTTATTTTCTCTGATATATGATTTTTCTTAGCTTGAGATAAATATATTTCTTGGTAAAAAATGAATAAAAAAGCCTAAATCGAGAGTTAGTTATAACTAAATTTTCTGTTTGAGAATATAACTTAGCTATCTTGTACAAAGTTCGGATATATTAATTTGTTATTGTGCCAAACTTGAAAATTAGGTATTGACTTTTTGATTTTATGGGTGTATATTACAATCAACAAATGGATACAATATCAACTATCAAATATCACTATCCATTACCGATAAATTTTTCTTCAGTCATTAAGGTGAATTTGTTCACCTTGTGAAATCGAACAGGTACCGGTTCGATTATATAAGTATCCTGTGGATTGGATACATTATTGAATATCAAAAATTTGGAGGCAAAATTTCAATGAGTGCATCAGTCATCACCCTATTGTTTCTGGCATTTGCGGTCATTATGTTCGTGCTGGAAAAAATCCCGCTTGGTCTGACAGCTACCATTGTTTCCGTAGGTCTGTGTGTTACCGGAGTATTGGATGCAAAAACAGCATTTGCCGGTTATGTCGATTCTAACGTAATTCTTTGTGTAGCAATGTTTGTTGTAGGACAGGCTTTGTTTGAGACAGGCATGGCAAACAAAATCGGAGGCTTGGTTACAAAATTCGCTAAAACAGAGCGTAGCCTTATCATAGCAATTATGGTAATCGCAGGCGTAATGTCCGGTTTCCTTTCAAACACAGGAACGGCAGCAGTTCTCATTCCGGTTGTTATCGGAATCGCAGCTGACAGCGGTTACAGCCGTAGCCATCTTTTGATGCCGCTTGTATTTGCTTGCGCACTTGGCGGAAACCTTTCAATCATCGGCGCTCCGGGAAACCTTTTTGGCGTCAGTGCTTTACAGGAGCTCGGAATTGAGACAAGCTTCTTTGAGTACATCATCGTAGGCGGCCCGATGCTCATCGCAGGAATTATCTTCTTCGCACTTTTCGGCTACAAGCTTCTCCCCAAGGAGACTAAGGTAGCTGATCCCGATGATGATAACTACGCCGCAAAGGACTTCTCAAATGTTCCCAAGTGGAAGCAGATTGCTTCACTCGCAATCCTTATCCTCGCAATTCTCGCAATGATCTTCGAGAGCCAGATCGGCATCAAGCTTCAGGTTTCGGCTTCAATCGGAGCAATCGTTCTTATTCTTACAGGCGTTATCGATGAAAAGACAGCACTTAAGTCCATCGACCTCAAGACTGTTTTCCTCTTCGGCGGTTCACTCGCACTTGCATCCGCACTTGATTCAAGCGGAGCAGGCACAATGATTGCAGACGGACTCATCGATGTTCTCGGCAAGGATGTAAGCCCAATGATCCTTCTCCTTGTTATCTTCGTAGTAACCTGTGCGATGACAAACTTCATGTCAAACACAGCCACAACAGCACTTATGGTTCCGATTGCAGTTTCACTTGCAAACGGACTCGGAGCAGACCCGAGAGCGGTTGTTATCGCAACTGTTATCGCAGGCTCATGTGCATACGCAACCCCAATCGGTATGCCGGCTAACACAATGGTCGTCGGCATCGGCGGATACAAGTTCACAGACTATGTAAAGGCTGGTTTACCGCTTATTCTCGTATCCTTCATAATCTGTATGGTACTTCTTCCAATCGCTTACCCTTTCTTCCCCGCATAAAATTAGTCAATATTTACTAATAATATAATCTGAATTACCTTAAGGAGGAATCTACAAATGACTAAAGAGCAGAATGTAGAACTTATGACCGAAAAAATGGCGAAGTTTGTTGCCTATGTCGGCAAAAAGCTTCCCGATGACGTAGAGGCAAAGCTTCAGGAGCTTTCCGAGCAGGAGGACAGCCCTCTTGCAACAGCCATCTATCAGACAATGAAGCGCAACCAGAAGCTTGCGGTTGATCTCAACCGTCCTTGCTGTCAGGATACAGGTGTTCTTCAGTTCTGGGTTAAGTGCGGAACAAACTTCCCGCTTATCGGCGAGCTCGAAGCACTTCTCAAGGAGGCAGTTGTCAGAGCAACATTTGCAGCTCCTCTTCGTCACAACAGCGTTGAGACATTCGACGAGGTTAACACAAAGAGAAACGTAGGTAAGGGAACACCTACAGTATTCTGGGACATTGTACCGGATGATGACCACTGTGAGATTTATACTTACATGGCAGGAGGCGGATGCACACTTCCCGGTAAGGCTATGGTTCTTATGCCGGGCATGGGCTATGAGGGCGTTACAAAGTTCGTTCTCGACCAGATGACAAGCTACGGCATTAATGCTTGCCCTCCGCTTCTCGTAGGTGTCGGTGTTGCAACAAGCGTTGAGACAGCGGCTCTTCTCTCAAAGAAGGCTCTTATGAGACCGCTTGGCTCTCACAATCCGAACCCACGTGCAGCAGAGATGGAGAAGCTCCTCGAGGACGGCATCAACTCAATCGGCCTCGGACCTCAGGGTATGAGCGGTAAAAACTCTGTTATGGGTGTTCACATCGAGAACACAGCACGTCACCCGTCCACAATCGGTGTAGCAGTTAACGTCGGTTGCTGGAGCCACAGACGCGGACACGTAATTTTTGACAAGGATCTTAACGCAACTGTAACAACGCATTCGGAGGTAGAACTGTAATGGTAGAGATCAGAGACGGTAAAAAGGTTTTAACAACACCTGTCAGCGCTGAGGATTTGGCTGACATCAAAATCGGTGATATTATTTACTTAGACGGCGACCTTATGACATGCCGTGACGTCGCTCACAGAAGACTCGTTGAGGGCGGCAGAGAGCTTCCTTATGACATTCGCAACAAGGCTATCTTCCACGCAGGCCCAATCGTTCGCCCAATCGAGGGCGAGGAAGACGCTTACGAGATGGTTTCAGTCGGACCTACAACTTCAATGCGTATGGAGAAGTTCGAGTATGAGTTTGTAGAGCACACAGGCGTTCGTGTTATCGTCGGTAAGGGCGGTATGGGCCCGAACACAGAGCGTGCATGCAAGGACTTCGGTGCAATCCACTGCGTATTCCCTGCAGGCTGTGCAGTTGTTGCAGCTACAGAGGTTCAGAGAATTGCTGAGCATCACTGGGATGAGCTCGGAATGCCCGAGACACTCTGGTGCTGTAAGGTAAAGGAGTTTGGTCCGCTCATCGTTTCAATCGATGCTAAGGGCGACAACCTCTTTGAGAAGAACAAGGTTGCATTCAACGAGAAGAAGGACGCTGCAATCGAGGAGATCTGCAAGCACGTCAGCTTCATCAAGTAATTACTGATTAAGCCTTTCTTACATATATACCAATATTACTTTCAGTTTGGCTTCGGGACTTCGGGTGAGTCTGAAGTCCCGATTCACCAAACATCTGAAAGCACTCAGTTTAAATTTCTGAATTCTTTCAAATGCTTGGCTTTTGATACAGACGATATTTATGATTACAAGGTAGGTAGTTACCTCATACAACACACTCCCCCAAAAAGACAGAAGAGCATCTCACGGAGTTGGGATGTTTTTCTGTTTAGGGAAGAGGCAGAGAAGATTTTCACCGCTTCTCTTAATTTGTTGGAAACTCGTTCTTTATTTTTACTTAGATTACATCAATTCAGTTTATCTTATTAACAGTGCGGAAAAGACCGATGACGTTTCATGCGTTATCGGTCTTTTCCTGTTATTTTATTCGTCTAAATTGGCTATTAGCTTTACGTCACTTACGGCAAGAGCAAGCTGCAGCTTGTTTTCGAGACCCGTTTTCTGAAGCATATTTGCCACATGAAATTTAACTGTTGACATCTCAATTCCCATTTCAGCCGCAATGCGGGTGTAGGAGAGACCACGCACGAGGTAACGCAAAACTTTGAGCTCGGTTTTTGTAAATTCCGTACTTTTTGCAAGTCCTATTTCCACGGTAGGCGGTGCATCGGGGAAGATATGCTCACCCTCCATGGTTTTGCTTACTACTTCCATGAGTCTGTTTTTCTCGGAGTCTTTGTACCAAAGACTGTCCGCTCCCGATGCCTTCGCTTCATTTAGAACTGCACCGTCAATAAGCGAGGTGACGACAATAATTTTAACCTCAGGTCGCATAGCTTTGATTTCTCGGACGGCTACAAGTCCGTTTTCTCTGTGCTCTGTGAGAACATCCATGAGAATCAAATCGCATGAGAAACGTCGGCAGACCTCCACGGCTTCTTTTGCACCCGCAACGGAGGCTACTATTTGGTGACCGTCTTCTGCTTTAAAGTAGCTTTCCAGAAGACTTCTTATCATGGTTTGGTCTTCGACAATTATCACTCTCATTTTGTTTCCTCCTTGTCGAAAAGTCTGAGCGTCAGCTTGAATTCGGGCAGACTTGTTATTTTCATGTATCCGCTGTTTTCCTCAATACGCTGTCTGAGCATTGAAAGTCCGCCGCCCTCTCTGATTTCTGTTTTCGGCACTGTGCCGTTGTTTGTGATGTTA
This sequence comes from Lachnospiraceae bacterium, assembly GCA_963597005.1. Taxonomy (GTDB): domain Bacteria; phylum Bacillota; class Clostridia; order Oscillospirales; family Acutalibacteraceae; genus SIG603. Next base: position 3,093 of record CAVBOS010000092.1, on the reverse strand, counting down.
ATTTCCGTAAGTCCTCGCTTGTTTTTGAAGCTGACAAAAAGCATTGTGCCGCCCGCATGGCGAGCGCAGTTGGCTGAGCACTCACGAATAGCCGATGCGACAAGTGAACGGGCTTTAGACGAAAGCGGTCTGTTTCCTTCAAATATGACAGAAACGCCCATTTCTGCCGCACGGGATACGGATTTTTCTATCGGATCGCTGTTTTCGATTATCTGGTTGGAGCGGTAAAGCACATTGATGGAGTCTTCCCATAGGGATGCGGTTTCACGCATTTCCGTTAAATTTGCGTTTCTTAGAAGTGCACGCCTTGCCGCAAGTATGCTGTGACCGATATCGTCATGCACACGAAGCTTCATGGCAAGGGTTTCCTCTTCTCTGATGATTTCGGGCATTTGCTCGAGAAGCTTTCTCATTCGCTCGTTAGCCTCGGTAAGCTTTTTGTTTTCGTCCTCAAGTCGGCTCTGGCGTTTTATTATTTCGGTGACGTCAGTTGCAGTCACCTGAGTATATCTGTTTTTTGACTTTGTGAAAATTGTTTCCTTTGTGAAGCGGAGAACCGCGCCGTCACGAAAGCGAAAAATCTTCAGTGAGGGATTAAGGCAGACGACTTCTTTTGGAGGAGAGGAGAGTAAATTATCAAGCTCGAAAACAGTTTGAATGCCGTTTTGACTGAGAGTATCCGCTATGGCAAGCATACGGTGATTTATCAGTCGCACAACACCGTTTTTATCGAAAAAGCAGACTCCGACGGGCAGACTGTCAAAGCTTTCTTTGATTTTGTCCATAGGCCTTTTCCTCCTCGTTTTCGGCGGTCAGAGTTACATATTGAAGTCCGTCTTCGTCCTGTTCCCATTTGATATTTTTGAAATCATTTTGCAGTGCGCTTAGATTTTTTGAAGAAGAGAAGCAAAAATTTGCTTCGATTTTTTCTCCCGTTTCAATGCTGACAAGAAGAGAATCGAGAAAGCCTTCTCCCGCTTCGCATATTGTTTCGAAAAGATCGTAAATCAGTGCCGCTTGCTCGGTTGAAAGCATTCTGTCACCATTTACGACGGTCTTACACAATATGCCGTAAAGGTTCAGATTTTCGGCTGATTCATTAAGACAAAGTCTGAGTTCCTGAGCGGAAATTTCACCGCGCTGAGAGCCGACAAAAATCAAATTGTTTCTTCTTTTTATATATGTTCCGATGACCACAACCTGACCGAGAAGCTTTTTTGCCTTTTCTTCGTCATCCGTATTTTTGATTTCATTAAGGCGGTCTTTCAGCATGGTTATTTGCTTAGCCGTTTGCGATGCCATCATGTCATAGAGGCGGTTTTCTTCGGTGAGTCGCAGAAACCTTTCCTGTTGTTCGTTTTCGGCGGCAAGAACATCACCCGTCTCACGAAGCTCCTCACGGGTGAGCTCGAGTTCTCTGTTAAGCTTATTTAGCTCCGTGATATCTTCTTTCCAGAACACCCATCCGCCTTTTAATTTGTTTCGCTTTAAAAGGGTGTTTTCGTTTAAAGTTACGGTGTCGGCAGTGATTTTTTCAAGCTCGTTTCGTGGAAGGGATATGTCCATGGCTGAAGAAAAATGCTTTGACGCAAAGTTATCGTCCGTGATTTGCACGGGAATGGTGGTTGCCGCCAAAAGCTCCTCGTAACCGAGATTCGATTGAATTAGTCCGCACTCCATGCAAATTTCAAAAACGCAGTAAATGAGAAAGCAGTGGGTGACTGTCATGTCACCGGCAACAAAGAGAACCCATTTTATTCCCTGTATATACGAGATTGTGTAGGCAAGAGATAAGCAAAGCGGAACAAACGGCAGATAGCGCACGATTTTACCGTTCAAAATACGGGATTTTTTCAGCATTACCAATATAGATGAAAGTGCGCAAATTATAATCCAGCCGAGGACTATGTAGTATCCGAGTTCGTAGATGTAGCATTTATCTGTCTTTATTCCTGTCGGAAACGAGAACACAGCCTGATGAAAATCATTGGTAAGAACCAAAGTGAACAGCACGGCAGTCGGCATATAAAGAAGCTTTGTCCACATCGGCAGACGGTAGTTTTCGTTCTTTCCCAAGGACATACTCACGAACAATGCGAAAAGCGGAATGAACAGCATGGGAATATAGTAAAGATACCAGAGAATACGCTGTAAATCGTTATAGAAAATCGAATGCTTGACGGTTTTGAGCGTAAGCCACAACGCCATCAGCCACACTATACCGAGAAGATAGCGTCGAACCTGAAGTTGAATGATTCTCGTGTGGATTGAAATTCCCCATGCGGTGAGCAGACCGAGGTGAATAGTGCCTCGAAGTATCTGAGTATTCAAATCGGGCGGAAAACGGTTCAGTGCGGTTGCGAGCAGAAGAAACGGCAGAACAATCATTGCCGTCTGAATATTTTTCTTAGTAGCCTTGTTCATACCAAATCTCCGTTTTTAAAGCTTTGCTTAATATTGTTTATATATTTAGATGATAACACGGCATTATAAAAATCACAATACGATTTTATTATTCAATCAAGGTAGGATTAGGGTGATATTAAATTAAATTTTCAACAAAATTTCATCAAAAGGTATAAAACCTATCCAATTGGCGGGGGAAATAATGTTGAAAAAAGGATAAAATAAAGTTACTGAATCTGATACAAATAAACTAAGGGGCGAAAGGCGGTGAAAGCGCGGATGAGAAGAATAGTGCTTGATATAAAAGGAAGCCTTTTGAGAGATGCAGTAGGCAGAACGCTCACAGCATGTGATCCCGATTTCATCGTTTTCAGATCTGAGAGACCCGAGGAAACGCTTTCCCTTTGCCGAAGCTGTCACGCAAACGTACTCGTTATGGAGGTGGCACGTTCGGGAGTTTGGAGTCTTGATGAACGGCTCAAAATCGGAAATGGTGTGAAGTCGCTCTGCCGAGACTGCAAGACGCTTCTTTTGGTTGACGAAAAACAAGACGAAATGCTTGCCGCCGATGTGCGTCAGGCGGTTAAGGACAAAATGGTTGATAACTTTATCTATGCGTCGGTTTCACCGACATATCTTGCCGGTGTGATAGACACGCTTTAAAACAGAAAGAGAGGTATATTATAT
>CAVBOS010000091.1:0-7896 GCA_963597005.1 Lachnospiraceae bacterium | reverse complement strand
AAGGTGCGTTTATTACAGGCTCTACTTTTTTGATTGATGGCGGTGCGACCGCCAGTTATTATTACGGTCCGCTTCGACCGGACACAAATTAGATGATAATCATAGTTAAAGAAATCTGTGAGAAGGCGGGGGGCAATCGTTCCACCTTTTATCTGCACTATGAAACCATAGGTGACTTGTTATCTGAAAGCGTCGGCTACATGAATGAGCATTTTCTTTCTTACATGAAAAAGGACTCCTCGGCTTTTATTCTAAAGCAGAGGTTCTGAATACAGAAAAAGCTGAAATTTAAAAGAGTTTATATGATTCCGCAAATTGCGGTAGCTTTCAAGAGGCGCTCAGGCTCAACGGCTTGAGTGCTTTTTGCGTACAGTAACAGTGAAATAATTTGACAAATATATTATGTTGATGTATAGTTAATTAGATTTCTAACAATTAGGTTTCTAACTAAGGAGAAAAGTATGCAGGAAACATTTCACTATCTATTGATGGCAGATCATCTTATGGTACAAAAGGCTCTTGTGTCGAGCGTCAAGGATACAGGACTGACGCCCGGACAGCCAAAGATACTCGATTTTCTTATGTGCCATGACGGCGCAATTCAAAAGGACATCGCCAAATTCTGCCACATCGAACCGGCATCCCTTACCGCCATACTGAACGGCATGGAAAGCAAGGGCTATGTCGAAAGGAGAAACAGCGGAAAAGATCGGCGATCGCTTCATGTATACCTTACGGAAACCGGAAAAAAGTATTCGGACAGGCTCAGCCGTGAATTTGCCAAAATTGAATCTGAAGCGCTGAAAGGACTCAGTGAAGAGGAAGTTCGGCAGTTACGTGATTTGCTCAGCCGTGTATACGAAAATATGTCAGATATTCAGAAGGAAGAAGGCACGGACAAATGAAAAATCTAAAAGTAAGAATCCCTATGTATTTTATCGGATTGTTCGTAATGACCATTGGCATTGCGCTTTCGGTAAAATCTAATCTCGGAGTATCACCAGTCAGCTCCATTCCATACACGATAACATGTGTTTTTGGAATTGAGATGGGAAAGGCTACGATATTATTTCATATCGTATTGGTGATGATACAGATACTCATACTGCGCAAAAACTTTAAGCCGGTTCAGCTTCTGCAACTTTTAATCGGCGTTGTGTTCGGTTACTTTACGACATTTTGCAACTATATGGTATCATTTTTGCCGACACCTGATAATCTTGTAATTCGTGTTCTTATGACACTTGCAAGCACGGTGTTCGTTGCGGTAGGTATCTTTTTCTATCTGCCAGCAGATTTGATTCCTCTTGCGGGCGAAGGCTGTATGCAGGCAGTTTCCACTGTGACTCATGTCGAATTTGCCAAGGTAAAGATTGGCTTTGACTGTACTATGGTTCTTATTTCAGCCTTAACATGTCTTACTGTTTTACATAGCTTGGGAAGTGTCGGAGTCGGTACAGTCATTGCGGCGGTTCTTGTCGGAACATTAGTCGGAATTATCAATCGTGCATTCGGTAAACAGCGTGACCGTTTGCTCGGAAAAACAGATGAGACAGTTGCCGATACAGAAGAGACTTCTTCCAATTACGTGATAACAATTTCCCGAGAATTCGGCAGCGGCGGACGTGAGATTGGCAAACTTCTCGCAAAGGAACTTGGCTATAATTACTACGATTCTGAGCTTATCCGTCTTGCGGCTGAGAAAAGCGGCTACACACCCGAATATATCGAGCAAAATGAACAAGCACTGAAAAATCCCGTGCTCCATGACTTCTTTGCGTGGTATGCAGGCCCGCTCGAGCAGAGCGATTTACCTAAGGTCGATCAGATTTTCCAAAAGGAGTCGGCTCTAATACATGAGCTTTCCAAAAGCGGTTCTTGTGTTATTGTGGGCAGACTTGCAAACTATATTCTGAAAGATATGCCAAATGCGTACCATATATTTATAAGTGCGGGTGCTTCGGCAGAGGCGAAAAGAGTTTCTGAAAGAGATAATATTTCATTGGAAACTGCCGCCGCAAAGGTCAAAAAGGTAAACCGCGAGCGTGCGGTGCACTGCAAGCATTTTACTAAAACCGACTGGGGAAATGTGGCAAATTATAATCTTTGCATTAAATCAGATGACTTTGGCGTCAGCGAAACAGCAGATATTGTTGCGGGTTTGTTTAAGAAGAAAATGAAACTGTAAGTTTTCGCTTTGCGTGAAAGGAACCTGATGTTTTATAGGTTAAGTACTTCACCGTCTACGTTAAACATTTTGAGTTTCAACCTTTAATCACCTTGTAAATGTAGTCCGATTATTATACAATAAATATGTTTGGCGTAAAACAAGACTAATTACATTATGAGGGGGCATATGGCTATGACTTTTTCAAAAAATGATACCGCAAGAGTAAAAGGTATCGCTATACTGATGTTGCTGTTTCATCATTTGTTTTATAATCCGAAACTTATAGAACAACGAGAAATAGTTTTTCGTTTTATTCCGCAGGAAAAAATAACTGCTGTTGCAATCGGTGCAAGAATATGTGTTTGGATTTTTGTTTTTCTTTCCGCATATGGGCTTGCGTCACAGTACAGAAATTGTATACAAAATACGGTTCAGGGGGGGGCAGACAACTCTCAGCTTCTATGTAAAAAGATGGCTCTCGCTTATTAAGAGTTTTTTGCCCGCATATATATTTGTCTTTATAGGTTACTGGATTATTCGCGGAAATCCGTTTGCTAAAGTTTACTCCAGCAATCCGCTTCGAATGTTATTGGATGTAGTCGGAATAGCTGACTTGTTCCAGTCGCCCATGATTATTGCTGTGTGGTGGTATATGTCTTTGGCACAGATGATAATCTTGGTTATTCCGTTGCTTTATAAATTAGTTCAAAACTTTGGGTTTGGCAGTTATATTTTGGTTTATATGCTGCTGCAATTTCTTCCTGATGGTGTAAAGTCAAATTATGGCGGTAAATACCTAAATTACTTGCTTGTGGCTGTCCTTGCCGTTTGTATGGAGAACGCTTCGATATGGGAAAGTCTATTGAAGAAGAGGGGTAGGCTGTATAAATCAATTTTGGAGTTCGTGCTACTTTTTGCGTTAATTGTCGGGTTGATTTTTGTTAAAGTGAAAATTCAAAGTGTCGATTCTTGGCAAATAGGCGGTTTTGTTTCGGGTGTTGCAACACTTTTGATTGTGATATTAGTTACTAAGTATTTATCGCCTAAGCCGATAGATTTGGTGTTACGCTTTTTAGGAGGACACTCAGGTAATATTTTCATGATTCATGCGTTTCTTTATGGCCCGTGCAAATTTATTGTATTTTGGTCTCATAACGCAATAATAAGTTATTTTACATTGCTTATTTTGAGCGTCTGTGTTTCCGTAATACTTGAATTCATTAAAAAGGTCACGAGGTACAACGCATTGTTTAACACCGTTTCAAAGAAAATAACAAACAAAATTAATATATAAACTAAAGCGGAGCACTCACTGCGTCTTATGGTAGTAAGATTTTCTCTGTTTACATCTCGAAATACAGTTTGAAATTCTGATTACCTACAGCAAATCAGAGTGCTTATCCGATTAAAAAACGCTATAAAAGCCCTTTGAGAGAGAAAGCTTCTTTCCCAAAGGGCTTTTTGATTTGCAGATGTTTGTAAATTGCTGTGCCAATTCGGAGTAAAATAGTGCCGAAGATAAAGATTTATAAGTCAATATCTGTATCAATTAAATCAATACGGGAATAGTCATTCGGAGATGTTTCGAATATAATTAGCCGTGCGTAAAAGACAGAACTGTTCATTTCAGATTAATAAAATTGTAGCAGTTAATCAGACATTCTGCCGCTTAAGAGAATTATATTCGCCGGGATTGCATCCGAAGTGCTTGCGGAATGCCTGAGCAAATCGGCTTGCACTGCTAAAGCCTGTCATATCTGCAATCTGAATCATTGAATACTGATTGCTCTGCACCAAAGACAGACTTTTGTTGACACGGTATTCTTCAAGGTATCCCGTTACGGTTTTGCCTGTCATCTTTTTGAACAGACGACAGCAGACCTCTCTCGAAAGATGAACCTGGTCAGCAAGTTCCTGCAAAGAAACCACTGACTCAAAATGTGTATCAAGATAATTTAGCATTTGTTCCAGTCTTTCGAGCTCGAGCCGATTAGACGGAATGAATTTTGTGAATTCTTTCTGATGTTCACAGAGAATCAGACTGTAAACATCACAGAGCAGACCTTTGATTTTAAGCTCGTAACAATAGGGCTTCTCGTCAAAAAGCTTCTCGACTTCATCGAGCTTTTGTATCAGTTTTTTTGTGCATTCGTTTTCTTCTGTCAGCAGAATACAGGGCACCGCAGAGTTTTGCAGAAAAGGCCGAAAACAGTTGCGCTCAATGTCACTGCCGAATTCACCGTAGATGAAATCGGGGCGTGTCAGAAAGGTGCTGTAGCGTGCATGTATATTACCGGAAGAATGACAGCTGTGCGGAACATTTCTGTTGAGCACAAGAGCTTCCCCGGGTCTTACAGTATATGTTTTTCTGTAAACCTGATATATGGCTTCTCCTTCTCTGGGAACGCTTATTTCCAGGTCATTATGCCAGTGAATGGGAATGCTTTTTCCTTCAAAAGCCCAGAGGTCATCGTGATTTACGGTCATGGGAAAGCTGACGGTTCCGTGCTCAGAAAGCTCGCGGTTGGCGTCATCCACCAAAATTTTACGCATAGACATTTAATAATTCTCCGATATTTATTCTTAAGTTCTGATAATTAAATTCAGAACACATTTGAATTTCTAAATAAAAGGTAATTGTTTAATTATATTATTATAAACTTGGCACACGTTTTGTGCAAGAATAGGAGTAAAGAAAGATGGCAAGATCAAAAGAAGTGGACTTGACCACGGGAAAGCCGTTTCAGGCACTACTAAAATTTGCAATTCCTGTAATACTCGGAAATCTGTTTCAGCTTTTCTACACTCTGGCAGACTCCGTTATTGTAGGAAAAACTCTTGGAGCGGATTCTCTGGCGGCGGTAGGTGCAACGAATACTATCATCTATTTTGTGTTCTGCTTTATCAATGGATTCACGGGCGGTTTCGGTATCTGCCTCGGACAAAGATGCGGTGCAAAGGATGAAAAGGGAATGCGCAAGAGCGTGGCGGTTTCTACGCTGCTGAGTATTGCATTTGCTGTAATTCTGACGCTCGTTTGCTGTTTGCTTTCCCGTCAGATTTTGCGCTGGATGCAGATTCCAGCCGATATTTCCGAAGAAGCATATGATTATATGTTTGTAGTTTTGCTCGGCACGGGTGCTACAGTTTTCTACAACATGATTTCCAATATACTCCGTGCGTTGGGGGATAGCAAGACGCCGCTTTACTTCTTGGTGTTTTCGTCGATACTGAATGTTTTTCTTGATATCCTGTTCATTGTGCCGTTCCATATGGGAGTTGCAGGTGCGGCATGGGCAACCATTCTGTCGCAGTTCCTTTCTGCGGTACTCAGTCTGATTGTCGGATTAAAGAATTTCCCGATTCTTCATCTGCACAAAGAGGATTTCACGAATTTAAAGGGTACGGCAATCCAGCATTTGAAGACAGGATTTCCGATGGGATTCCAGATGTCGGTTATGTGTATAGGACAGCTTGCAATGCAGACGGTTGTAAATTCCCTTGGAACTGCCGCCGTTGCCGGTTATACTGCGGCATCTAAAGCGGATCAGCTTTCTGTGCTTGTTAATAATGCTATGATGACAGCAATTTCGAACTATGTAGCACAGAACTTTGGCGCAGGCAGAATAGACCGTATCAGTCAGGGCGTGCGTGCCAGCCTGATTCAGACAGAATCATTCAATCTTATCATGTGCATCGGTATTTTGCTACTTCGTCATCCGATTGTAAAATTATTCCTTACAAATCCAACAACAGAAATCTACTACTACTCAGATATGTACCTCACAGTTGTTGCTCCGTGCTACTTCATTCTCGGCTTGCTCGCTGTATATCGCACATCCATCCAAAGTATGCAGAACGGAACCACACCTTTTGCCGCTTGTATGATAGAGCTTGTCATGCGAATTGCCGCAACCGTAGGACTTTCGGGATTGATAGGCTATCTGTCCGTATGTATCGCAAGTCCGTTGGCATGGATTGGAGCTATCGCACTGCTGATTCCGGTTTATTATAAAATGATGAGAAAAAGCAAAAACGCCTAAGCTTGTTTATGCTGTTTAAGAAAGCAAAGTATAGCTTTCACACGATTTCGTCTCGGTAACTGGACAAAGTAACCCGATTGTTTTATACTCAAATATATTGAAATTAAAATGATTTGTCCGATGAACAGGAGGGGAATATGAGCGTTATTGTAAGACCGACGGAAACATTGAATATGGCATTCATTCCGTCTGAAACACTTCCGAATGTAAAATCAGAACTTGAGAGGCAGAATATTAAATTCGTTTCAAAATATGTCGGCACTCAGCTCATGAAAAAGCTTGGCGTTGATAAATTTATTGACTTACACGAGTCAAGCTATTTTATTTCTGAGTACAATGTCTGTCTTATCGAGGCATACGGTGACGCAAAAGATTTGCATGAGCTTGGAATGTCCTTCTATGTTCCTCGCGAAAAGTATGAAACTAAAGAGCCAACTCCTTTAGATGAAGCCTATGAAGTGCTGGATATGTTTTATGAAATGGCAGATTGGCTCGAAGATTCGATCGAGAACGGCTGTTCACAAGAGCAGATTGCCGATGAAGCCGATATGCTTTTAGATTCAGAAGAAGAGCTCAACGAAAAAATAGATGCCGCAATCGACTGGTGCAACAACTGCGCAGATACCTGGAGTGTAAGAGTATTACAGGAACGAAAAGACAAAGTGAATGCATATCTGCAAGACCTTTGTGACATATCAGACTAAAGAAAAAAGCTTTGACTTTAAAAGGTCAGAGCTTTTTGTTTTAGGGAAAATATAAGAAATAACCTAATATCGGCCAAAAGCACCGTGCGGATTATATAAAGAACAGAACCAAACATTCAGATTTATATATTGCACGGTGCTTCATTTTTAGTTGATTTGAACGGGGTTAAGCTTTTTCCACTCTTCGTTTTCTATTGCCTCTTCAAATTCTTTGAGGCGCTTTTGTATGCAAATCACAGTGTTTTCAGAGCTTCGTTCACGAATTGAAAGCCACTCATATTCATTCTCAAGATTGAAATAAACACCGTTAAAAAATCAAACTTGATTACAAGGGAATTTTCTCAATGTGGCTTATGGTCGCCCTATCTGCCTTGCTCTTTCTCTTGGCGGCAAACAGCTTCCTTGGACCTCCCCGTGGATCTATGTTCTTATAATCGTGAGCATCGTGTTCTGTTTTGTCTTTTACCATGTTGAGCAAAAAAACGAGCAGCCGATTATCTCGTTCTCACTCTTTAAAGCAAAAGGATTTATTGTAATTCCACTTCTTATTTTCACAGGAACTGTTGCATCTCAGTTCACAAGTTATCTGACGCTTTATGGCCGCACAGTTATGGGACTTAGCTCCACACAGCTCGGCTACTTGAGCATTATGCCTTGGGTTGCAATTGTTTTGAGTCCGTTTGTCGGAGTTTGGCTTTCAAAAAAGGCACAGTACCGCATTTGCCTTACAATAAGCTCCTTGCTTATTGTTATTGCCGGTGTCCTGATTGCCTTTGCGGTAAAGCCTGATACATCGGTTTTGGTACTTTGCTTTATCAGAATGTGCACATACCTTATTAATGTATTTTCGATTGCTCCGCTTTACAGTTATCTCGGCCGAATTCTTCCTGCAAACAAGCATGGAATGGGACTTAGTATTGCCAGCCTCTGCTATTCCGTGGGTAACTCAATTGTAACAGCAGTATATGCACTTGTACTT
>CAVBOS010000090.1:0-7984 GCA_963597005.1 Lachnospiraceae bacterium | reverse complement strand
GGTGAAAGACAGAGGGGCTACCTTGCCATGGCGCTTGCACAGACAACGGATAATCTTTTGATGGACGAGCCGCTTACATATCTTGATGTCAAATATCAGTTGGAGATGATCAAGCTTGCAAAAAAGCTTGCGGATGAGGGAAAATGTGTTCTTGCGGTACTTCATGATATTTCTTTGGCTCTAAGGTTTTCCGACCGAGTGATTATACTTTCAAACGGCAAAGCCGTATTTGACGGGAAGCCGACAGATGTAAGCGGAGATTTAATCAAAAGCGTTTTCGGTGTGAAGCTTATTAAAACAGAAGCGAACGGAGAAACTTATTATTTTTGTGAGTAGGTGACAAAATGGCTTATTTTCCTTTTTTTACTGATATTAAGGACAAAAGCTGTCTGATTGTCGGCACAGCTTTTTTGGCACTCGAAAAGGCGGAAAGACTTTTGCCGTATGAAGTGAAAATCGATGTGATTATCGATGATGAGAGTTGTAACGATGACAGTTTATCAGAGCTTAAAAAGCTTGATGTTGCAATTCTAAAAGAGAAATTTTATATAGCAATGCTTGAAAATTATGATTTTGTTGTGACATGCTCTTCAGACAGAAGTCTAAACAAAACAATTGCAGACGAATGCAAGCTTAGAAGAATTCCGGTAAATTCTGTAGATGATGTCGAGAACTGCACATTTATTTTTCCCGCACTCATCAAAAATGGTAAACTTAGCATTGGTATATCCTCGTCAGGCGCAAGCCCTTTTATGACGAGATACATAAAATCAAAGCTTGGTGAAATAATCCCCGACAACACGGAAGAACTTCTTGAAAGGCTCGAGAGTTTAAGACCGTATGTCAAAGAAAATGTGCAAAACGAATCACAGAGAAAGTTGGTATTCAAGCGGATTTTTCTAGATTTTGTCGAGAGTGAAAGTTTGCCAAATGAATCTGATGTTGAAAAAATAATTGAAGAAACAAGAAAAAGGAACGGACACAATTGAGTGTTCGTTCCTTTGCCTTTTGCCTGTGATGTAATTTTACTTAGAGAGAATCTCGTCTTTCTTCTCCAAGAGCTCGTTGGAGAGTATAAGCTCGTTTGCTCTTTCAAAACCGATGCGGTTTATGGTGTCGGCAAATCTCTCGCCTGTGATACCCTCTGATTTAAAGAGGAGAATTGCTTTTTCGACTGCGTCCAAAACCTCTTCCTCAGAGTAGAAATTTTTGCTTAAACGCTGACCCATGGCAACTTTCTTGCCCCAACGTCCGCCGATATAAATCCCCCATGCCTGTTTACCGCCGTAAACTACTTTGAACGGGCATTTTCCTATACATCTGCCACACTTGTTGCAAATTGACTGGTCGGCAACCATTTTTCCGTCAACAACGCTTGCCGCTTTCATCGGACAGTTTGCTTCGATTTGGCACTTTTTACAGCCACGGCACTTGTCCATATCGTACTGCGGCTCGTTCAAACCGAATACACCGACATCGTTGAGGTTCGGCTTAACGCAGTTGTTCGGACATCCGCCGAATGCGATTTTAAATTTGTGGGGAAGAGCCACATCGTGGTATCCCTTGTAAAATCTTTCGTGTGCCTTGAGGCTAAGAGCCGCCGTGTCATAGTTTCCGTACTGGCAGGTAGTTCCCTTGCAGGCAACGACAGGGCGAACCTTTGCGCCTGTTCCGCCTGTCTCGAGTCCTGATTTTCCGATTAGTTCTCTGAATGCGTCTATGTTATCATAGTCGATACCCGAGACCTCAACGGTAAGTCTTGTTGTAAACTTTAAATCGCCGTCACCGTAAAGATTACTTGCCTCGCAGAGAGCATTCATCTCTTCGGTTGTTAGCTTGCCGTTTCGTGTGATGACACGAGCATTAAAGCGGTTTGTACCCTTGTGGTTGAGAAAGCCCATACCCTTTACACGCTTTATTTCGCTTGCGGGTACGGTGCAGGTTTCGTTTGCTGACATAATTTCCTCCGAAGTTTTTATTGTTACACACATTAAAATAAAAATTTGTGAATATTAAAGGCGTTGATTATCATAATCAGCACCATCGCACACTCGAGAAGCTTGGTAGCCTGAGAGTTGTCGATTTTTTTATTCACTTTTCTGCCGATTTCTGTCGAGATGACCGCACAGAGCATCATGGCAATGAGAATAATTGGGTTAAACGGCGGTATTCCGCCGCTTATCGCACTTTTAAGTACGCTTGCCGTCTGGCTGAAAAGAATGATGTAAAGGCTGTTCTGAGCGGCTTTTTTAGCGGGCATATCAAAGAAGTAGTAGAGAACCACAACGTTGAACGGGCCGCCGCCGATTCCGAGAAAAGCCGAGAACGCACCCAGACAAAGTCCGATGACAAGCGACATGAAAATGCTGTCCACATGCTTTGATTTGATTTTCTCTTTGTTCGCCGTGTACAAAAGAGAGCCGAGAGTGGCAAGAAACATCAAAACCGCCTGAATTCCTCCTGCCGTGTCGGCGTTTTCAAAGCTTGACTGGCAGAAATTGAAGAGCATTTTTCCGAAAATACCGCCGCTTGCCGCACCGAGTGCGATAAAGGTGGTATTCTTGAGGTCGATGGCACTTTCCTTGTGGGCAAAGCACTTCACCATGTTCCAGAAACTCATACTGATTACGGTACAGCCTGAAAGAAAGGTGACCGTTGCCACGCTGAAAACTCCTGTGGCATCAAGTACGGGCTTGATGATGATTCCTCCGCCCATACCGCAGACGGGGCCGAGCATACACGCAAAGAGAGTTACAAGACAACTGACAATATATATCATATTAATTCTATTTTAGTTAGATAATAAAGAAAAAGCAATACTTTATTTTTACATAGAAAGAAGCCTACCGAAGTAGGCTTCCGCTATTTAGGTTAATTGAACTCTTTCTGAAGCTCAGCTAAAACCGTATCAAAATCAGCCTCGGAAACGAGAAGTGAAATTTCAACCTCGCTTGTTGTGATGAGTCTGATGTCTGCGTTTGAATTTCTGATTGCTCGGAAAACTCTCGAAGCAACACCCGGAGTATTTTTCATGTCGGGATCGTAAACAGAAATCTTGTGGTTTACGCTACTCACAATTGCCTTGATGTCCATGTCGTTCTTCAGTTCGGCAGTGAAACCGAGCATTGTGACGAGGTCATCATCGTCAATTGTGAAAGAAAGTGTGGTTACGGCACCGTGAATAGGAGCCATGGAAATCATATCGATATTAACGTTCTTCTTCTCGATTCTCTCGAAAACCTCGGAAACAAAGCCGACGTTTGCAGGAGAAGACTGGAGAGTGATGAGTGTAATACCGTGAAGAGTGCTGATTGTTGTGCTCATAAGCTGACCCTTTCTTATTAGACCATTGCGGACATATCATAAAGACCTGACGGCTTATTTGTCATAAACACAGCCGCATTGACGGCGCCTGCCGCAAAGAGATCCTTGGACTGAGCGGAGTGGGAGAGAGTGATAACCTCGTTGTTTCCAGCGAAGATAACCTCGTGCTCGCCGACTATCGTTCCGCCGCGAACGGCTGAAATGCCGATTTCGTTTTTGTCTCTCTTCTTTCTGACAGAATGTCTGTCGTAGGTATAGACTGTATCATCGTTTGCGATAGCATCGGCAATCATAAGAGCTGTTCCGCTTGGTGCGTCAAGCTTCTGGTTGTGGTGCTTCTCGATAATCTCGATGTCGAAATCGTTTCCGAGAACAGCGGCCGCCTTTTTGGTGAGCTCAATCAAAAGATTGATACCGAGTGACATATTTCTCGAGTAGAAAACAGGACTTGTCTCGCTTGCCTTCTTAACCTTTTCCACCTGTTCGGGGGAATATCCTGTTGTGCACAGTACAAGTGCTACACTCGGATTTTTTGAAGCAAACTCCAAAATGGAATCGAGAACGGAGAAATGGGAGAAGTCGATAACGCAGTCTGCGTTTTCCTTTACCTCGTTAATGTTGGAATAAACAGGAAATCCCGCACCCGAAGCGGTGTTGAGGTCAACACCCGCTACGATTTCTGCGTCGTCTCTGCCGGCGACAATTGAGGTGATAACCTTGCCCATGTGGCCGTTGCATCCGCTTAAAATTATCTTAGTCATACTATTCACCTCAGATTAAAGAATACTTTTTGAGCATATTCTCAAGCTTCAGGTGATTTTCATCGGTCATATTTGTGAGCGGAAGTCTGCAGTTGCCGACGTTCATGCCCATCATATTCATAGCTTCCTTAATCGGAATCGGGTTGACATCCATGAAGAATCCCTGCATAAGCTCAAAGTACTTGAGGTTCATGTCTCTTGCGGTCTTGTAGTCACCGTCAAGGCAAGCCTTGCAAAGATTGTGGAGCTCTCTCGGAAGTGCGTTAGCAAATACGGAGATGACGCCCTTTGCACCGAGTGACATGAGGGAATAGGTGAGATAGTCCTCGCCCGAATAAATCGTGAGGTCGTCACCGCAAAGATTCATGGTTTCCATTGCAAGGGCAAGGCTTCCGCTTGCTTCCTTGGTAGCGACAATGTTCGGATGCTTTGAAAGCTCGAAGTATGTCTTCGGCTGAATGGTCATGCCTGTTCTTGACGGTACATTGTAGAGAATGCATGGCAGATTTACTCTGTCTGCAATGTAAGTGAAGCTCTCTACGAGACCCTTCTGGCTTGTTTTGTTGTAGTATGGTGTGACGAGGAGAAGTCCGTCCGCACCGATTTTCTCAGCCTCCTGAGAAAGCTCGACTGCGTAAGCGGTATCGTTGCTTCCTGTGCTTACTATGACGGGAATTCTGCCTGCTACCTTGTCTATGGTGAACTTAGCCGCCTCAACGTGCTCCTCTGTGGAAAGAGTTGCGCCCTCGCCTGTGGTGGCTACGGAAACGATGGCGTCGGTTCCGTTCTCGATGTGAAACTCAACGAGCTTCTCGAGTACGGGGTAATTTACCTTGCCGTTTTCGTCAAACGGAGTGACGAGAGCGACACCCGAGCCCTCATATATAACTTTTTTCATCTTGAAATTATCCTTTCGGCTTAGTCGAAATATCCCTTAGCCGCAAGAAGCTCAGCGAGGAGAACTCCGCCGCCTGCTGCACCTCTTAAGGTGTTGTGGGAGAGGCAGACGAACTTCCAGTCATACTGGCTGTCCTCTCTGAGTCTGCCGATTGAAACAGCCATTCCGCCCTCAATGTTGCGGTCAAGCTTTGCCTGAGGACGGTTGTCCTCTGTGAAGTAATGGAGGAACTGCTTCGGTGCGCTCGGGAGGTTGAGCTCCTGTGCGGGACCAGAGAAGGACTCCCATCTTCTGATGATTTCTTCCTTTGTGACCTTTGTGTCAAGAGACATAAAGACAGCGGCTGTGTGACCGTCTGAAACAGGAACTCTTAAGCACTGGCTTGTGATAGCCGGCTTTGTAGCGTTGACGATAACGCCGTTCTCGACCTTACCCCAGAGCTTCATCGGCTCCTGCTCGCTCTTCTCTTCCTCGCCGCCGATATACGGGATGACGTTGTCGAGAATCTCGGGGAATGTCTCGAATGTCTTGCCTGCGCCGGAAATAGCCTGATATGTGCAAGCGAGAACCTTGCTTACGCCGAGGTCCATAAGCGGGTGAAGTGCGGGAACATAGCTCTGAAGTGAGCAGTTGGACTTAACAGCAATGAAGCCTCTCTTTGTGCCGAGACGAGCCTTCTGGTGCTCGATAACCTCGAGGTGGTCTGCATTTATTTCAGGAACAACCATAGGAACATCGTTTACACCACGGTTAGCTGAGTTATTGGAAACGATCGGGCACTCGTGCTTTGCATAAGTCTCCTCGAGAGCCTTAATCTCGTCTTTCTTCATATCAACTGCGCAGAAGCAGAAATCAACCTTGGAAACAATGCTGTCAATATCAGCTGTAGCGTCTTCGACAATGATGTCTGCCATATTCTCCGGAACAGGAGAGGTCATCTTCCATTTTCCTTCGATAGCCTCTTTATAAGGCTTGCCTGCGCTTCTTGCACTTGCTGCAAGAGCTGTAACTGTGAACCATGGGTGGTTTTCAAGCAGAGTAGCAAATCTCTGACCGACCATACCTGTGCATCCGATGATGCCTACGTTGTACTTCTTCATGTTTGTTTCTTACCTTTCTTCGCTTAATTTTCGTGCCGGGATATCAAAATAATTAACCGCAGTTTATCAAAATCCCAAAAACACGCACTTTAATGACAAAAAAAGACCGGTTAGAAAACCGGCCATCAGCATTAAAGGGGATATATCGAAAGCCGCCAGTGTATGCGGTATTCGATAGCGCTCCATCAATTTTGATGACAGTCGGGCGGCTCTTAACCGACGCGACCAGCAGACAGGCTTTTCCGACAGACTGTCCCTTCGGCGATTCACCCTTTCGCACGGCTTCGGTGATTCGGAAATCTCAGCCGCGGTACTAATGATCATCGCACCTCTATCTTCTTTTGACATCATACATTAAAAAATACCGATTGTCAATTTATTTCCGATAATTTCTGATTTTTCTTGCAAGTTTTCGCTTGTTATCTTATTATAGATGTTACTGTGTGAGTGTTTTGCACGGAAAGGATTATATTATGGAAAATAAATTTACCAAAACAAGCGACTATTATTTCGATTTGCCCGAGGAGCTGATAGCTCAGACTCCGCTTGAGAAAAGAGACGAATCAAGACTTCTCACTCTCAATATCGAGACGGGCAAAACAGAGCACAAGCATTTCTACGACATTGTAGACATGCTGAATCCCGGTGATTGTCTCATTTTGAACGACTCCCGTGTGCTTCCTGCAAGAATTTACGGAGTCAAAGAGGAGACGGGTGCTCATGTTGAGTTTCTTCTTCTTAAGAACCTCGGAAACGACACGTGGGAGGCTCTTGCAGGCCCCGGAAAGCGTGCCAAAAAGGGAACTAAATTTGTATTCGGCGACGGTATACTTCGCTGTGAGGTTATTGATGTTCATGATGACGGAAACAGAATAATCAAATTTGACTACGAGGGAAACAATTTCTTTGCCGTTCTCGATAAGGTGGGACAGATGCCGCTTCCGCCCTACATTAAGGAAAAGCTTGAGGATCAGGAGAGATACCAGACCGTTTATTCGCATGAAATCGGCTCTGCTGCAGCTCCCACCGCAGGACTCCACTTTACAAACGAGCTTCTCGACAAAATAAGAGCCAAGGGAATTAAGACTGGCTTTGTCACACTTCACGTTGGACTTGGAACCTTCCGTCCCGTAAGCGCAGAGAACATCACCGACCACAAGATGCATTCCGAGCACTACTACATGCCTAAGGAGACAGCCGACCTAATTAACGAGACGAAGAAAAACGGCGGAAGAGTGGTGGCTGTAGGAACAACAAGCTGCAGAACAATCGAGTCTGTTGCAAAAATCGAGGGATGCTTCAAGGAGAGCTCAGGCTGGACGGATATATTCATCTATCCGGGTTATGAATTTAAGGGTATCGACTGCCTTATCACAAACTTCCATCTGCCTGAAAGCACGCTCGTAATGCTGGTTTCCGCTTTGGCAGGAAGAGAGAACATTTTAAACGCCTACAAGGAGGCTGTAAACGAAAGATACAGATTCTTCAGCTTCGGCGATGCCATGTTCATCTACACAAATAAGGGAAAGGAGAGCGAATAAATGTATAAGCTTATAAGCAAAGAGGGCAAGGCAAGAAGAGGAGAGTTTGTCACCGTGCACGGTACGGTTCAGACTCCCGCTTTCATGAATGTTGCAACAGACGGAGCAATCAAGGGCGGAGTTTCTGCCTATGATCTCAAAGACCTTGACTGTCAGGTTCAGCTTTGCAACACATATCACATGCACCTAAGACCGGGCGACGACATCGTGAACAAGCTCGGCGGCGTAAGAAAGTTTACGGGCTGGAGCGGCCCCGTTCTCACGGACAGCGGCGGATTTCAGGTTTTTTCACTCGCAAAGCTCAGAAACATCAAAGAAGAGGGCGTAACCTTCGCTTCTCACATTGACGGACACAAGATA
>CAVBOS010000089.1:0-8084 GCA_963597005.1 Lachnospiraceae bacterium | reverse complement strand
GCCTTGAGGTCATCGTCTACTTCTTCGTTAACGTTTGTGTTCTCGACAACGCCGCCGAAGTACTTGTTTGTCATGGCGATAGTTCTGTTGACGAGGTTACCGAGTGTGTTTGCGAGGTCGGAGTTTGTTCTTTCGGTCATAAGCTCCCAAGTGATAGTACCGTCCGACTCAAACGGCATCTCGTGAATTACGAAATATCTTGCGGCGTCAACACCGTAAAGCTCAACCAAATCATCGGCATAGATAACGTTGCCCTTGGACTTGGACATTTTGTCGCCGCCCTGAAGAAGCCACGGATGACCGAATACCTGCTTAGGAAGCGGAATATCGAGAGCCATGAGGAAGATCGGCCAGTAGATTGTGTGGAAACGGATGATGTCCTTACCGATGAGGTGAAGGTCAGCGGGCCAGAACTCACCGAACTGAGCGGTGCTGTTTCCGTCTGCATCGTAGCCGATACCTGTGATGTAGTTGGTGAGAGCGTCAAGCCAAACATAAACAACGTGCTTCGGGTCGAAGTCAACGGGAATTCCCCACTTGAAGGAGGTTCTCGAAACGCAGAGATCCTGAAGACCCGGGAGAAGGAAGTTGTTCATCATCTCGTTCTTTCTCTGAACAGGCTGAATGAACTCGGGGTGAGTGTTGATATGCTCGATAAGTCTGTCGGCATATTTGCTCATCTTGAAGAAGTAAGCCTCTTCCTTAGCCGGCTTAACCTCTCTGCCGCAGTCGGGGCACTTGCCGTCAACAAGCTGAGACTCCGTGAAGAAACTCTCGCACGGTGTGCAGTAAAGTCCTTCGTAATATCCCTTGTAGATGTCTCCCTTGTCGTAAAGCTTCTTGAAAATCTTCTGAACCTGACGCTCGTGGTAGTCGTCTGTTGTTCTGATGAACTTATCGTAGCTTGTGTTCATGACATCCCAGTTAGCCTTGATGATGCCCGCAACGTTGTCGACATACTCCTTAGGAGTTACGCCTGCTGCGTTAGCTTTTTCCTCAATTTTCTGACCGTGCTCGTCTGTTCCTGTCTGGAAGAAAACGTCATAGCCCTCAAGACGCTTGTATCTTGCGATTGAGTCAGCGAGAACGATTTCGTAGGTGTTTCCGATGTGCGGTCTGCCGCTTGCGTAAGCGATAGCGGTAGTAAGATAGTATTTTCCCTTATTTGCCATATTTTACCTCTTTGACAGATTGAATATACTGATAAAAAATTCAATCTGGTTTTTATTAGAAAAGATTAATTAAAAAGTACCGAAGCAAAGACCGAAAGGATCATAAGCACGGCAAGAAAACTAGAAACTATTCTTATGAAGAGCTTGCGTTTTTTCTCACTCATTAATATCATCTCCCTTTTGTCACAATTAAGGTTATTTTATCACTAAAATGCCTGATTGTAAATAAAGTTTGCGGTCAAATTAAAATAACAGAGAGAATAAACTGTGAATATGTGTTTGAATTTCTTAACTGACATCTGAAGAAGCACTTTGTTTCTTTTTTCCATTCAATATTGAAAAGGAGTCTCAAATGAAATATAATTAAAACTCACGGACAAAATAAAGAAACATACATTTTCCGCAAGTAAAAACGGATACGAAAGGTTAAAATGCTTAATATAACATCAAGAGAAGAATTTATAGATTTAAGAAAACAGGTAATCGCAAAGGACTTCAAGAGAATGAATGACAGACAGCGTGAGGCTGTTTTCACCGCTGACGGCCCCGTTCTCATTTTGGCAGGTGCGGGCTCTGGAAAAACCACCGTTGTCGTCAACAGAATTGCTAACCTTATCAAATACGGAAAAGCTTGGGACAGCACGTTTGTCCCCGAAGAGGTCACCGAGGACGATGTTCTCAATATGAGAGCATATCTTGCCGACGAAGAGAAGCTTTATGCCGAGACGGCAAAGCACATAAGCGTTTCTGCTTGTCTGCCGTGGAAGATTATGGCTATCACCTTCACGAATAAGGCGGCGGGCGAGCTCAAGGAGCGACTTTGCAACATGCTCGGCGAGGATGACGGAAACGAGATTTGGGCGAGCACGTTCCACTCAAGCTGTGCGAGAATTTTAAGAAGAGACGCAGACCGCCTCGGCTACACAAGCCACTTCACAATTTATGATTCAGACGACTGCAAGCGCATGATGAAGGCTTGCATGAAGCAGCTTGATATTTCCGACAAGGCTTTTCCTGTAAAAAGCGTTATCAGCGAGATTTCTCACGCTAAGGATTCGCTTATCGATGTTGACGAATTTAAGAGCGATGCGGGAGACGATTACCGCCTTAAAAAAATCGGTCTTTGCTATGAACTTTATCAGAGAAAATTAAGAGAAGCTGACGCCATGGACTTTGATGATCTCATTGTGAACACTGTCAGATTATTTGAGGAAAATCCTGACGTTCTCGAGTATTACCAGAACAGATTCCGTTATCTCATGGTTGACGAGTATCAGGACACAAACCACGCTCAGTACCGTTTCGTAAAGCTCTTGGCTGAGAAAAGTCAAAATATCTGCGTTGTCGGTGATGACGACCAGAGTATTTATAAGTTCAGAGGAGCGACAATTGAGAACATCATGAGCTTCGAGAAAACCTTTGCCGGCGCAAAGGTCATTCGACTCGAGCAGAATTACCGTTCCACGCAGAATATTCTTGATGCCGCAAATGCAATCATCGAGAATAACACAGAGAGAAAGGGAAAAAATCTCTGGACGCAGAACGGCGAGGGCGAGAAAATCGTTCTCATCACGGCTAAGGACGAGCAGGACGAGGCTGACAAGGTTGCGGAGGAAATCCTCAAGGGAGTTGCCGAGGGAAGAAAATATTCCGACTATGCGATACTTTACCGCATGAACTCGCAGTCGCTTTCCTTTGAGCGTATGTTTGCGAAGCAGGGAATACCGCACAGGATTTTGGGCGGCTTAAGATTCTATGAGCGTGCCGAAATCAAGGATTTACTCGCTTATCTCTCTGTTATCAACAATCATGACGATGAAATCAGACTGAGAAGAATCATCAACACACCGAAGAGAAGCATTGGTAACGCAAGCGTCGATAATGTTGAGGAAATCTCACGCCAGATAGGCGAGAGCATGTACGAGGTTATGAGACATGCCGAGGATTTCCCAAAGCTTTCAAGAGCGGCAAAGGGACTCAAGGCATTCACGGGAATGATTGACGAGCTCAGTGATATGCTCGAGAGCGAGGAGTACAAGATAAGCGATGTTTATTCTGCAATCCTTGAGAAAACAAATTACTTAAGCTATCTCAAGACAAGCGACCCAGAGAGAGCGGACGATAAGACGGAGAACGTAAAGGAGCTTGCTTCCAACATCGCACGTTACGAGGAGGACGGCGGAAACCTCACGGACTTCCTCGAGGAAATCGCACTTATCACCGATATCGATAACTACGACGATGAGGCGGACACAGTTGTTCTCATGACGGTTCACAGCGCAAAGGGACTCGAATTCCCCGTTGTATTTTTACCCGGCTGGGAGGACGGAGTTTTCCCGGGAAGAAGCTCGATTTATAACCCGGAGGAGCTCGAGGAGGAGAGAAGACTTGCTTATGTTGCCGTAACAAGAGCGAAAGAGAAACTTTTTATTCTCAATGCCGAGCAGCGAATGGTTTTCGGTCAGACGAACAGAAACAAGCTTTCATGCTTTGCAAAAGAAATTCCGACAGAGCTTATCGAAAGACGCACTTCACGAGAGAAAATGACATTTAACAATATGTTCTCGAATGCTTCTTTCTCCGCTCCGACAGAGAAAACGGGTACGAAGGCAAAGCCGTTTGGCGGCGGATTCTCCGCACCGCCCAAGGTCAAGCCGACACCGGCAGGAACATACAATGCGGGCGATACCGTTATGCACAAGACCTTCGGAAAGGGACTTGTTCTTTCTGTCAACAAAATGGGCAACGATTTTCTTCTCGAAATCTCATTTGAGAAGGTCGGAACGAAAAAGCTTATGGCAAACTTTGCAAGACTCGAAAAGGTTAACGGCTGATTTGCTTAATATCAAAATTTATGTGAAAGGGACGGGCTTACCGTCCCTTTTTTGCCATATATATACGGTTATTTAAAAAAAGATGTTTACAAAGTATTGTGTTCCCGTGTAAAATAAAAACATAGTGGAATTGCTTTTTCAGAAAGGAGTTACGTTACTATGAATAAATTTAACGATTTACATAAACCGAACAAGCTGCTTTACGGAGCCGCTTATTATGATGAATATATGCCTTACGACAGGCTTCACACAGATATGCAGATGATGAAAAAGGCGGGAATGAACCTCATTCGAATTGCCGAGTCCACATGGGCTACGGAAGAGCCCGAGGACGGAGTATTCGACTTCTCTCACGTGACGAGAGTTTTGGAGGCTGCCGACGAATACGGTATTAATGTAATTGTCGGAACTCCGACTTATGCCGTTCCTGCGTGGCTTTACAAAAAGTACCCCGATATTCTTTTGACGGACGACTTGGGAAACAAAAAGCCGTACGGCGCGCGTCAGATAATGGATATCACAAACAGATACTATCTTTTCTATGCCGAGCGCATAATAAGAAAGCTTATGGAGGCGGTGAAGGACTACAAGTGTGTCATCGGCTTCCAGCTTGACAACGAAACCAAGCACTACGGCACGAGCGGAGAGAATGTCCAGAGACTTTTTGTGGACTATATGAAAGATAAATTCAGCGGAAATCTGCATCTTCTCAACTATACCTACGGACTTAACTACTGGAGCAACAGAATTAATTCGTGGGAGGAATTCCCGAGCATGATAGGCACGATTAACGGCAGCCTTAAATGCGCATATGAGGAATTCAGACGCGGACTTGTGGTTGATTTTCTGCGCTTCCAGCGTTCTGTTGTCGAGGAATACAAGAGAGAAGACCAGTTCATCACTCACAACATGGATTTTTCATGGAGAGGATATTCTTTCGGCATGCAGGACAACGTGAATCACTTTGATTTATCTAATGTTCTCGATATAAGCGGCTGTGACATTTATCACCCGTCGCAGAATAAGCTTACCGGACTTGAAATTGCCATGAGCGGAGATATCATCCGTTCACTTAAGAAAGACAATTATTTTGTTCTCGAAACCGAGGCACAGGGCTTCCCACAGTGGACGCCGTATCCCGGTCAGCTCAGACTTCAGGCGTTCAGCCACCTTGCAAGCGGAGCCGACTGCGTGGAATACTGGCACTGGCACTCGATACATAATTCCGCAGAGACATATTGGAAGGGCGTTTTAAGCCACGATTTTGCCGAGAATGAGGTGTATAAAGAGGCTTGCACGATTGGTGCTGATTTTAACAGGCTCTCAGATGATTTAATTCATCTTGAGAAAAACAATAAAATTGCCATAATGGTGGACAACAACAGCCTGAGCGCACTCAAGTGCTTCCCACTCGATTACACAAATCCGAGCGATCAGGACTACAATGAGGTTCTTGTCTGGATGTACAAGGCGCTGTATGAGCTTAACGCTGAGTGCGATTTCATCAGTGAGGACGAGGAAGAGCTCGATCGCTACGATTTGATAATCACACCTTGCATGTACTGTGCGGGTGAAAATACGCTCACAAGGCTTCGTGACTATGTCGAGAACGGCGGAACGCTTTTCTCAACCTTTAAGACTGCCTTTGCCGACGAGAATGTCACGGTTTATCATGATACCGAACCACACATTTTAAATGAGGTTTTCGGAATTGAGTACAACGAGTTTACAATTGCCGAGAACTGCACGATATTCGGCTATCCCGTTTCGGGCTTTATGGAGCTTGTCAAGCCGACAACTGCGTCTGTTATCGATAATTACGAGCATGCCGAGTGGAGTGCTTATGCCGCCGCTTGCGAGAATAATTTCGGCAACGGCAAGGCATATTATCTTGCATGCAAGCCGAGCGGAGACTATTTGAAGTGTCTGCTTGAAAAAATACTCAGCGAGCTTGAGCTTGAATTTTACCCTGACACTGAGGTTAAAATCCGCAAGGGAGTTAACATTTTCGGAAATACAATCACTTATCTTTTCAACTATTCTGGAAAAGAGGTTGAAATAACGTCGCCTGTTTCGGGTAAAGAGCTTTTGTCGGGAGAGAAAATCGCTCTTGAAGAGGAAATCAAAATTCCGAAGTGGGGCTTTAAGATAATCAAAAATTGAGCTTTGTAAAATACGGCACATTTCCAGATAATATGAAGTATTCCGACGGACATTTTGCTTCTGCCGATTGGATGATGAAAAAGCTCTGAATAATCAAAATACAACAAATACGAAAAATACCGAAACACGGCTCAACCGTTTAGATTTAACGGTGCGTGCCGTGTTTTTACTGAAAGAGGAAAGAAGAGAATTGAATAATATGAAACTACTCAAAAAAGCAGCGGCACTTGCCATAGTTTGCGCTATGACATTCAGTTTTGCGGCTTGCTCGTCTGACACAGGCAACACGGAAACAGCTAATAGCGAGGCGGTATCAAGTGAAATAAGTGAGGAAAGCGGTTACACCTACACGGACGCACTCGGAAGAGAAGTGAATATCCTAAGTCACGAAAGAGTTGCTTGTCTTATGGGAAGCTTTGCCGACATGTGGTGCATAGCAGGTGGAAAGGAAAATCTTGTTGCAAGTGCGGATGACACTTGGACGGGATTTGATTTGGATCTTGCAGATACCGTGGAAAATCTCGGACAGATAAAAGAGCCAAATGTTGAGGTTTTGCTTGAGAGCGAGCCTGATTTGGTTTTTGCAAGCAGTAAAATGCAGTCAAATGTCGATATGTGCGAGACGCTTGAGAATGCGGGAATATCGGTTGTTTATCTTGATGTCACAGGCTTTGAGGACTATCTTTCCGTACTCAAAATGATGACGGATTTGACAGGCGACAGTGAGGCTTACGAGACAAACGGCGAGGCACTTAAAACGCAGATTGAGGAAGCAAAGAGCAGACAGGACGGATCTGAGCCGAGCGTTTGTATTATCCGTGTTGCGGGAACGGCTGTCAGCGTGAAGGGCAGTGACGATACCGTTTTGAGCGAGATGTGCAAGGACCTTGGATGCAAGAATATTGCAGACGAACACGAGTCACTTCTTGAAAATTTAAGCATGGAAACGATAATCGAAGCAGACCCCGATTTTATCTTTGTAGTTTATCAGGGCACTGACGAAGAGGCGTCAAGCAAGGTTTTTGAGGAGAATGTAAGCTCAAATGAGGCTTGGAGCAGTCTTTCGGCTGTCAAAAACGATAATTTCTACGTAATGGACAGAACACTTTATAATCTCAAGCCGAATGCAAGATGGGGAGAGGCTTATGAAAAGCTTGCAGATATCATCTATCCGTAAAAGCGTGATTTTTCCCATGCTCATTGCCGCACTTCTTATTTTGTGCGTTATGAGCGTTATGCTCGGTGCGGTGAGCATTTCTCCAAAGGAAATTTTTTCATTGCTCTGCGGAAATGCAATAAAAGCTTCGCACAGAAGTATCATTCTTTTCACTCGCTTGCCGAGAACCGCCGCTTGTGTTTTGTCGGGGGCGGCTCTTGCTGTTTCAGGTGTGGTTATTCAGACGGTTTTGGATAATCCGCTGTCTGCTCCGAATGTAATCGGTGTAAATTCGGGTGCCGGATTTTTTGCGGTTCTGTCGGGTGTGATTTTGCCGAGCACGGCGGTTTTTAGGTCACTTTTTGCTTTTATCGGTGCGCTTGCGGCGGTTTTTCTCGTGCTTCTCATATCCGAGAAAAGCGGAGCTTCAAAAATGACGCTTGTGCTCACGGGAATAGCGGTTTCGGGAATTTTCACGGCGGGAACGGAAGCTGTTATATCGTTTTATCCCGACTCTGTTTCAGGTTATGCCGATTTCAGAATAGGCGGTTTCTCGGGAGTTACGGCAAGGGGCATTTTCCCGTCAGCTGTAATTATTGCGATTTCGCTTGTTGTATTGCTCTTTCTTACGAATGAACTTGATATACTCGCACTTGGTCACAATGAGGCTAAGTCGCTCGGACTGAATGCATCGCTTATGCGAAAAATTTTCCTCGTTCTGGCGGCGGCACTCGCAGGGGCTGCGGTCAGCTTCACGGG
>CAVBOS010000088.1:0-8221 GCA_963597005.1 Lachnospiraceae bacterium | reverse complement strand
GCGAAAGATCTGTAGGCTTTCCCTTGCCGTTCATCATATCGATGAGTGCACTGTTTATCTGGACAAATCCCTCACGGCAAAATACGCATCTGCCACAGCTTACGGAGCGCATGCGGTGAATTATTCTCTCTGCCGCATTCACAGCGCAGTTTTCGTCAGAAAGACTCTCGAAAACGCCGTTTTCTTCATCAATTTCAGTACCGATTTCTTTATCGAGAACGGAAAGTCCGAAAAGGCTGTTTCCGATTCTAAGACCCTTTGAAGGATTAACAAGCTCGCCTACCTTCGTTCCGTACTGCACCTTAACCGGCTCTTTTCCGTCTATCGAAACAACGCAGAAATCTGCGCTTTCACCTGAAAGCAGTGCACAGATTTTCACGCAAGTCAGCGGATGAAGAATAATATCGTTTTTATATTCACTCTTTTGACAGAAGCCGTATCTTATTTCTGTCCTTGAAGAAATTTCAAGCTCGTTTACAGTCTTTTGAAGCTCTTCACTTTTTTCGTCCTCAGGCAAAATGATAATTATTTTTTCGGCACTTGTAATCTTTGCCGCCGCTAAAGCACCTGTCAAAACCTCATTTGCGTTTTCGTGAAATAAGAGGGTAAGCATTTTGTCAGCGTCTGCATTTGCAAGAGAAACAACAACACGCTCTGCTTTATTTGAGAAAAGTTCACTTAGCTTCTCACCGCTTACCTTTTCTGTAAGCGAACCGATAATTTCTTTCAATTCTTCGGCATTTTTTTCGGCTGACACTTTTGATGCAAGCTCAGCATTTATATTTAACAGCATGTATTGTCCCCCTTTCCGTATTCACTCCAGATTTTACTGTGAGTGATATCCATTCTTAAATCGCACTGCAAGCATCTTGAAGCCTCACCGCAAATCTCGGCGTCACAAATTCCGTGATCCACGGTTTTGAAATTATTTTTACGCTCATCGGCTGACAAAATTTCAGGCTGTCTGCGTTCTTCATAATCAAAACCTTCGACCTGTCCGATAAATGGATTATGCTTTTCGACAGGAGCAAGAACCTCGGAAATATCACCGTCACCGCCAAGATATTTATCAATGGACTCTGCCGCTTTTCTTCCGTCGGCAACAGCCAGAACAACGGATTTTGTTCCATAGGTAACGTCACCGCATGCGAAAATTCCCTCAACATCCGTTGCAAGCGTCTTTTGGTCGGCTACGATAGAATTTGCTCTTCCTCTTGCAAGACCTGATTCGGGATCTAAGCCGCATCTCTGACCTACCGCAAAAATAACGGTATCAGCTTCAATCTCGTGGTAAGAATCCTCAACCTTCTCTATGATAGCTCTGCGGTTCTCGTCAAAGGTAAATGATGCAATATCGGAGAAACCTACACCCTTAACTCTGTTATCCTCTGTCTTGAGTATGCGCTCAAAGGTCTGTGCGGGATGAACGAAGATTCCCTCTTCCATCGCCTGTTCTATTTCCTCGTCGTCCGATGTCATTTTATCCCTTGCCTCAAGGCAAGCTACATGAATTTCCTCTGCACCGAGTCTTTTTGCTGTTCTTGCGCAGTCGAATGCGACATTACCGCCGCCGAGAACGATGACTTTCTTGCCCATTCCCGTTTCTTTGCCCATGGAAGCGTTTCTGAGAAAATCTATGTTCAAAATAACTCCCTCGGCGTCATTGCCCTCCATTGGAAGAAGCGTGCCGACATGGTTTCCTATGGCAACCAAAACAGCGTCATAGTCTTTTTTAAGCTCGATAACATTCTCAACACGGGTGTTTGTTTCAAGCTTGATACCCGTTTTGAGCATAAACGCTACCTCGTCATCGACGATTTCTCTTGGCATACGGTAGGACGGGATTCCGTACTGAAGCATTCCGCCAGCCTTAGGAAGAGCCTCCTTGACAGTCACCGTGTGACCTTGCTTTCTTAAGTAGTAAGCAGCTGTCATACCTGCAGGGCCCGCACCGATTACGCAAATCTTCTTGCCTGTATCGGGAAGCTGTTTTCCGCTTTCTTTCCAGTATTTACCCGTATCGTGCTCCATGGCATAACGCTTGATATTACGGATAGAAACTGCCTCGTTGACCTCTTTTCTTCTGCACTGACTCTCGCAAACATGAGAGCAGATGTAGCCGAGGCTCTTGGGGAACGGAAGCTTTTCACGCACGACAGCCGCCGCCTCGTCATATTTTCCCTCTTTAACAAAACGGATGTATCTCGGAACATCTGTTTTTGCAGGGCAAGTCGCTCTGCAAGGAACAAGCTTTTCCTGTCTTTCGACAGCAGAGTAATTCAGCTTGTCTCGGATTGTACCCGTTGGGCAAACCTCGGCACATGCTCCGCAAAGACGGCAGTTCTCGTCTTTGAGTAATTTGTCGTGAAGAGTTCCGATATAGTTTTCCATATCCTTCTTCTTGTACTGAAGAACTCCGACTCCTCGAAGCTCGTTGCAGGCACGCACACATCTGCCGCAAGTAATGCAACGGTTCATATCGTGGTCGTAGAGCGGATTTCTCGTCTCACAGGCAAAGCCCTTCACTCTCGCACGCATGCGGGCGGCAGAAACTCCCATATACTGAATGAGGTTCTGAAGCTCGCAGTTGCCGTACTTGGGACAAGTGGAGCAGTCCTCCGGATGAGCCGCCAAAATAAGCTCCATGGCGAGATTGCGAAGATGAGAAATTCTCTCGCTGTTTGTTGAAATCACCATTCCGTCCTGTGCTTTAAGCGAACAGGATGTCACCGGCTTGTCCTGACCTTCTACCTGGACATAACACAACTTACAGGCAGAAATATCGGTCAAATCGGGATGATGACAGATGTGCGGAATATAGATATCATTCTGCAAAGCGGCTTCAAGCACGCTTGTTCCCTCGGCAGTCTGAATCTCTTTTCCGTCAATTGTTAAAGATATCATTGCTTTCCCCTTTCGTTCATCACTTTATATCAAAGTTCTCCCTTGTTTTCCTCATATAATTCAGGGAGAATAGAAGCCAAATTAGTAAATTCCTTGATGTTGTGAGCATACAAGCCCTGTGGTACAAAAGACGGAATTTTAACTCCCTCGGGAAGAGTTTTCACTATCTTTCCGTCCACAACACCCATTCCTATCCAGAATCTCGAGCAGAACATAACTCCGTTTTCATACGGATACCACTTGTGAGTCATTGCCGCCGCACAGCTGCTCTCTCCGATTGCGCATACCATAGATGTACATTTCTCTGTTCCGATAATGCTTTCGTCATAGCCGAAATCCGACGGTCTTTTGAAATTAAGCTTTAAAAATTCGGGGCCCGGGCCTACGTCCTCCATAATGTAGTGGCTGACTCCCCATGTCTTTTGGTTCATAGGCACGCTCGGATCGCACACATAATCCGCACGGTCTGCCCTTGCGAAATAATGGTCTTCGGGATCCCAGATTTTGTAGCGAAGATCTGAACCGACGCTGTGCCACGGGAACCACCAATCGAGCATCTCGGGTGTTACGTTCGGCATATATGTTGTGTTGCACACAAAGCCCGTTCCATCATCCATAACACCGTAGCCTACTTGGCAAAATTCTTCGTCTTTACCCGCAAGAAACAGATTTCTTTCCTCAAACGGCACAGCCTTGATTTTTGATTCGCCGTTCTTTAATATGAGCAATTTTTCCTCAGGAATTTCCGCAAGATCTCTCTCAAAGAATTTGTAGTATGAAAGATTCTTTTCTTCTCTGCTGACTCCGACTTTTTTCATTTGTTATTTTCCTTTCTGTTTTCGATTAATTTGATAACCGCACCGTGCATCGCATCAACAAACACACCCACGTACCACACTCCGACAAGCATTGAAACTGCGATTTCTATCGGTACGGTGCCTATATTTAAGTATCCGAGCGGTGACAAAATCGTTAGACCGATTGCCCAGCCGCAAAGCCACGAGGGACAAAAAATAAATTTGTCAAACACAGCCGAAATGAGCACGGCAAGACCGCCAAGCACAAATAGCGTAATAAAAAGCTCTGCATCCTGATTGAACTGCATGATTTCCATAAGCCAAAGCGCAAGCACCGCCCAGAAATCTCCAAGCAAAATTCCTACGGAAATTTTCGGTGCATTTTCTTTTTTTCCGCCGTTCGCCGCATAAAGACCGGCGCAAATAAGTGCCACCGCACCCGTTGTCACGCCGATATGCGGTGCAAGAACCGCCCAAATCGGTGGGAATAACGCTACGCCCAGAGCTGATATCAAGATGTCTGCGTTAATTTTATTCTTCATATACTTAATACCGTCCAACTTTGTTTGATATTTAATTAACATTCTTTTGCCGTTTAAATTATATACTCTCTCAAATCGATTAGTCTAATAGCAAATTTAGGATCAATGTATTCCAAATCGTAATAGATTATGCTATACTTCTGTTAGGGAAGGGACAAGAATGTGTGCTTGTTCAGAGGTAAACTTATATGTATAAAATCAGTTTGTCGGAAATGAAGATATTTTTGATAACGGCAAAATATCTGAATTTCTCAAAGGCGGCAGAGATTCTGTATATCTCTCAGCCGACCGTCACCAAATGGATTCATCATCTTGAGGATGAACTTGGCGTTAAATTATTCAACCGCACAAGTCGCTCGGTCGAGCTTACCGATGCGGGAAATTTGCTTAAAAACCGCTGGAAGCCGTTACTTGGCGAAATAGAAGCCTCGATACGTGATACTCAGGAGCTTGCCGCAAACGGGCTTTCGTCAATTCGCATCGGTGCGCTTGAGGGTCACGACTTCGAACAACTATTGTCGGATTATGTTGTCCCGTTTCAGGAGAGTCACCCAAAAATTCAAATCGACTTCAATATTTACAACATTCACGAATTGAATGAGCAGGTCGAAAATTTAGACCTTATTTTTACAAACAATCTTGAGTATGCAGTCGCAAAAGATCACGCCTTTATTAAGCTTGACAATCTTCACTTTTATCTTGCCGTATCAAAAAAACATCCTTTTGCACAAAAGAAAAGCATCACGATGAAAGATCTTGCAAACGAAAAACTGCTCATTTTTCCGCCGCATGTATCTCCCACCGCAATGCAGTATGCTGACTTGGCATTTAAAAAATTCAACCTTTCGCCGAAATTTGTTCCCGTCGAAACAACTCCGAGTCAGCTTTTAAAAATCTCTCAAAATCAGGGCGTAGCAATCATCTCACCCACAGCTGTAAAAGGCTATCAGAATAAAATTTCACTCATAAGAATCAAGGATTTCCCCCTTGACTACTACCGACTTGTTATGTACCGACCGCAAAAGCTTTATTCGGCAACAAAACAGCTTCTAAACTATCTTAAGGACGAATTTTCGGAAGATAAGCTTGTGCATAACCCGACAGCATAAAACAAAAGGACAATGTGTTAAGTTGAAACACGTTGTCCTTTCTTTGTATCAGAAGATACTGATATTCAGTTTAGATTATATAATTTATTTCACTTCAAGGAAATCTTCACCGCTCTCAAAGCCGAGCAAGCCTTTAATTGAATTATCTACCATATCAGAAACGGCTTGTTCGGTATAGAACGCCATGTGCGGCGATAAAATCACATTCGGAAAGCTCTTCAAAAGCGCCATATTGTCGTTATCGAGTCTCTCTGTTTCCTTGTTGAGATAATAAAGTCCCGTCTCACCCTCAAAGGTATCGAGTGCGGCAAAACCGATTTTTCCGCTTTTAAGAGAATCGAGAAGTGCCTTTGTGTCTATTATAAGTCCTCTTGCCGTGTTCACGATTATCACGCCGTCTTTCATCTTTTTGAAAGCTTCGGCATCCAAAAGATGCGTATTTTCGGCATTTCCCGGCACATGCAGAGTAATTATATCCGATTCTTCCAAAAGCTTATCAAGGCTGACATATTCCGCATATTTCTTAACTTCTTCATCCTCGTAAAGCGAATAAGCCAGCATGCGGCAGCCAAAACCCGATAAATGCTTGATAACCGTTTTACCGATATTTCCTGTACCGATTATTCCGACCGTTGAGGCTGATAATTCCTTTCCGACCTTACCCTTCAGAGAATAATCCTGACAATCTGCCTTTTTCATTATCCACGGCATATTTCTGCACGCCATGAGCATCAGCATAATCGTGAAATTCGCAACGCTGTTGGGAGAATAAACCACATGTGACACCCTCATTCCGATTGAATGAGCATACTTAACATTTATGTGCTCGTAACCTATGCTTCGTGTGGAAATATATTTAACGCCTGCCGCACGAAAAGCGTCCAGAATCTCGGGATACATGGGATTTGTTATGATTGAAATCGCATCGTAGCCCTTTGCAAGTTCTACATTGTCCAAAGACGGATAATCGGATGTATATTCATATTCAAAATCATATTGCTGTGCAAATTTTTCCACATATTTCAGTTCGTCATATTGCCTGAGTGCATAAAAAAATATCTTCATTTGACACATTCCCCGTTCAAAAAATATCTGCAACAAGCATAGCACTAAATATGAAATTGTGCAAGGCAACACGACAAAAGGCATCCCGTTCTTTCATCGAATAGAATGCCTCAGTTCATTATTTTTTTAAACTTTCTTCAAATTTCTTTCGGTTAGACAATTGCTTCAAGCTTTCACTTTGATATTTTTCCTTGACAATATCAAAAGAAAATAAACCGCTTTTGTTGCAGTAAAAATAGATTTTTTTCACAGTATTTACCTTGAATCTTGCCTCGGCATTTCCCTGAGGATATAGCTTAACCAATTGAATTCTGTCGGGAGAAACTGCGGCAATAAATGAAATATAATGCCTTTTTGTCATTTCGTGATCAATCTGCACATAATATTCATCTTCAACACGCTCTACCGTTATTTTGTGAGCCTCATCTGGATCATCGAATATTTCTGGATTCAGCTGTATACCGTGGCACTGAATAACAGCTTCGCCCATGCTGTGAAAAATATTTCCGCATATGGGACAAACATAAAAATTTGAACGCAGCATGTTTGCGGAAACATTTGAATTTTTAACCGCACTTCCTGAAAGAAGCTCCGTTACCGATACAGAAAAAATCTCGGCAATGGGCTCAAGCAGCGTGATATCTGGATAACCCTTCCCCGTCTCCCACTTGGAAATCGTTTTGTCACTCACGCAAAGTCTTTCAGCAAGCTCCGTCTGCGTCATTGAACGTTTGCTTCTAAGTTCCTTAATTACTGTACCTGTTAGATATTGATTCATTTTCTTCTACCTCCGCAGTAAATTCTACAACGAAACAAGCTCTCCCACAACCTACGCAAAGTAGAGTGAAAATTTGCAATTTACAATTACATCACATTGACAACTGATTTGTAATAATTTCCGAAATCGGCAAGTGCGTCTATTATTGGCAGCATCTGTTCGCCTAATTCTGTAAGACTGTAATCCACCCTCGGAGGCATTTCCTGATAATCGTGTCGCTGAACAAGTCCATCGTCTATCATCTGTCTTAAGCTGTCCGTTAAAACTTTCTGAGAAATACCGTCTAAGTCTCGTTGAAGCTCGTTAAATCGCCAAGGGCGAGCTCGTAAATTTCTGATTATGAGAAGCTTCCATTTTCCTCCGACAAGCGATACAGCCGTTGCCACGGGACAAGCCGGAAGCTCTGCTTTTGTCTTCATAATAAATCACCTCGGCTAAAGTATAACACATTCAAAATTAAATGTACAGTTATAAAAAAGTGCGTACTTTAATTTGAGTGTACCTCCTGTTATTATATTGGTGTCAGATAAATCAAAACCACGGAGGTAAAAATTATGACAAATTATTCAAAAATTAATGTAGGAAACGATAGCAGAACAGAGCTTCACGAAACACTCGGATTAACAGGAGCAGAAATCAGCATAAACAATCTCCCTGCAGGAGCAAGCGTGCCGTTTGTGCATGCACATAAGACAAATGAAGAGGTCTATGCAATTTTGTCAGGCAAGGGAAAAGTAATTATCGACGGAGAAGAAATCGCATTAACAGCGGGAGATTGGGTAAGAATCTCACTGAAAGCAAAAAGACAGTTCTTCGCCTCAGAGGATACAGGAATATCATTCGTGTGCATTCAGACGAAGGAAAATTCTCTTGAAGGCTTTACGGCAGATGACGCAGTAATTTATTAATGTGAAATTAGAATAATAGAAAAAACACAAAAGTTTTTGGTTTCGCTTTTTACAAAAAGCGAACGGGTGTGGGCAGAGCCCACAAGAGAAATAAATAGCAGAAACTAAAAACGAAAAA
>CAVBOS010000087.1:0-8313 GCA_963597005.1 Lachnospiraceae bacterium | reverse complement strand
GGATTACATAAGTGAAAACATGCGGCATAAGCGATGGCGCATTGCCGTGACTGCACTTGCGTGCGTAGTGGTGTTCTGCACTACCTATGCACTGATTTTGCCTGCAATAACCATGACGGGTGAGACTTATTGTGGCAAAGAGGAACATACACACACAGAAGAATGCTACGAAAAGGTTTTAATTTGCGGATATGATAACAGTGAGCCCACCGAGACTCCATTAACACATACTCACACAGATGAATGTTATGAGACTGAGAAAGTTCTTGTCTGCACAAAAGAGGAGGGCGAAGGCCACACTCACAGTGAGTCTTGCTATGATGAGAACGGAAATCTAATCTGTGGTTTAGAAGAATCTGAAGGCCACACACATGACGATAGCTGTTATCAGGAAGAAAAGGTTTTGATATGCGGTCAGGAAGAAACTGTGGAAAGCTCAGAAGCTTTACATGTTCACACTGACGCATGCTACGAAAACAGGCTTATCTGTGATAAGGAAGAACACACTCATACTCTGAGCTGTTATTCAAATCCTGATGCCGACAAGGAGACTTCTTCTGTTTGGGAGAATACTATTCCGCAAAATCTCGGTGACAACTGGGCGGATAATGTCGTGGCAGTTGCAAAAAGTCAGCTCGGCTACAAGGAAAGCACGGCTAATTATACTGTTCTTGAGGACGGTGTGACCACTAAGGGATACACACGTTACGGCGAGTGGTACTCTAAGCCGTATGACGATTGGGACGCTATGTTTGCATCATTCTGTTTGAACTACGCAGGTGTATCTAACACTTCAGTGCCGTATGCTTCCGTTTGCAGTGAATGGGTACAGCAACTCATAAATTCAGGAATTTACAGCAGTGCCTCACAATGTGAGCCAGAGGCAGGCTATCTTGTCTTTTTCGATAATAACTCAGACGGCACAGCTGACCATGTCGGAATTGTAAGTGAAGTTGCAGAAGATAAAACAAGCATTAAGACAATCGAGGGCGATGTTGACGGTTCGGTAGCAGAGAAATCCTATTCTACATCAGACGGTAATATTTTAGGCTACTGCGCGCTTCCGAAAAATCCAAATGCCACCGAAGAGGAGAACTCTTCAGAAGACGATATTATGGTGGCAGAGGTGCTTCCTGACGAGGCCGTGGACGGTGGCACTTTCGAGGGTGCTGACGGCAATGAATTGACATGGACTGTCACAAAAGATGACAACGGTGAATATACATTAACCATTTCAGGTGAAGGTCCGATGCCTGACTATGTTGAAAACCAAACAAGACCATGGGAAAACTATACATGGGGTAAATATACTCTAAAGAAAATAGTAATCGGTGACGGAATTACCAGAATTGGTAACTGGTCTCTTTGTCGTTTCACAGTACAAAGCATAGAGATTGCTGATACTGTAGAAGTGATAGGAGTAAGAGCTTTTTACTATTGCCTTGGTTTAGAAGACTATGATTTGAACATTCCCGGAACAGTAAAAGAAATTCAAAGATCGGCTTTTGCTGTGACTTATGTTAAGAATGTTATCTTAAATGAAGGTACGGAGACAATTGCTGATGATAATTTTTTCTGCAAAGTCGGAGCGAATGACGGAGCGACTGTATATATACCTTCAAGCGTTAAAAGTATTGGTTCACAAAGAGCTTTCAATAATGTGAACAAGTTTGTTGTAGACGAAAATAACCAGTATTACACGACTGATGAAGACGGTAATGCTCTTCTCAATAAGGATAAGACAACATTATATAAAATTACTACTCGGCATCTGACGGAATACCGCATTCCGGATACCGTTACAAGGCTTTACTATGTAGCTTTTGAGGGATGTAACTGTGATAAACTGATAATTCCAACATCGGTTAACAGTATTTGGGCGAGTATTTCAGGCAACATTAAGGAGATTATCTTCGAGAACGGAACAGGAAAAGAATCTTCATTAACTTTAGAATATTACAATTGGGGCGGCAACGACTCTTCTGAATTGTTGACATATCAACTTCCTCAGAACCGTCCGCTAGTTCTAGGAGGCCTCGTAAAGGGAAACTGGCCGAATGTAACTTACTTTGAGATTCCAAACGGCGTAACCAAATTTAAGACAAACCTAACCGACGGCTCTATGCTTGGGTTACAAACTTTGCGCTACAATGCTAAGTCTGCTACTTTTGATGCCGCCGCAACCGCTCCTTGCGGACCGAATGCATCCTTTGCACTGACAATCGGCAATGAGGTAGATACGCTTGCCAAAGAGTTTTCTTACTTTGTAACTCATTCTACTTCGATTAGCTTTGAGCCAAACAATCAGATTACAATTGCAGACGGTGCATTTGATGATGCTCCTGCACCTTTGACAGGTTTGTCTGGCACAGTATATGTGGACAGTCAGGGTGCCTTATATTCTTATGATGCTTCTGACGGTACTGCTAAGCTTGTATATGTCCCTGATAATGTTACAGAAGTTACAATACCAGAGACTATTACTCCCGAGGACGGTGTGACATGCAAGGTAACAACAGTCGGTTCAAACGCACTTTGTCTTGCACAGTCGCTTACAAAAATTACTTTTGAAGCACCCGAAACAATTACAAATATCAACGCATACGGTTTGGCAAACTGCCCGACACTCACAAGCGTAAACGGAAAAACAACAGTTGATGAAGCCAAGGCTGTTTTTACCAATGCGAAAAAGGGCTACGGCATGCTTGATAACACTGGATTGAAGGATTCTTCGAGTAGTGATATTGACGAAGACAGCATGAAGGGAGAAAAAGACCTTGTTATAGAGGAAGACGACAAGTCTTATCTTGAAATAAAGGTTAGCTCCAAGGGCGAAACGCTTCAGTGGAAAGAGAATGAAGACGGAAGCGGAGGATATACACTTTTAACAGGCGACACCATGACTATCACGGCGGCTGCGGGTAATACTCAGGGAAACACCGAGTATGTATACCGAGTGTATCTCAAGAAGAATTCCTCGGGCTGTGTTTTGAACGTCACCCCCGGCGAAAGCTACAGCTTTAACGACAACACGGTGACATGCTATCAAACAGAAGATCCGAATATTATTTATTTGGAATTTGTTCCCGGCATAGGCAATACGCTTAGCTTCCCTGTAACAGCGGTTTATTCTTCTCCAACAAGTAAAGGCGGAGGACTTTCGGTATGGGGCGAGATTTTAACTGCAAGCGAAGCAGAGGACAAGACGACTGTCCGTACACCGAGCAAAGAAATTGATGCTTATTGGAAAACTCAGAGAGATCCATATAAGCTCACAAAAACCATAAACGGTACATCTGATGTTCGTATTACAAGCACAGATGACGGAACGGCAAGACCCGCAACCAATCTAGTTTGGAATATAAAGCTTGACAGAGACACAGACACAACTTCTGCTTACGGAAAGGACATTGTAAAGTCTGTCAACTTTACAGATGAACTTGTACTTCCTAAAGGCATCAAATGGTCGCAAACTGTTTTGGATGCTGTTAAAAACAGTGAGATTCGCACAAAAGGGGAAGACATTTATATCGGAAGCACAAAGATTGCGAGCTTGACAGGAACAAACTGGACAGGCCGTGGAGTTTCTTTGAGCGATGACGGTGAAAATCTCATATTCCGCTGGAAATGTACAAATAAATCTAAGACTGAAGAGCTGGGATCGGATAGCGGAAAATTGACAATTTACCCTGTCGCACTTGAGGCTGATGTTAACAGCTTTACAGAGGAAAGTGCAATTCTTACAAACACAGCGAAAGCAACTGTTCATTACACTTACAGTAAAGATGCTGTTCTCGAAGCGAGTGTAGACAGACAGCTAATACCGCAAGAGGGAGAACTTACACTGACTAAGACGTCAACTGGCGGCTACTATTTTGGTGAGGACGTTAACTATACAGTTACACTGAAAAACACGGGTTTGACAGACTGGACAGGCACAAAGGACAGCTATCTTGTCCGAGATAAATTGAGCCAATATTCATATATTTCTGCTGAGAACATGGAGAAAATGTTCGCTGACGAGTATGGAGATAATTTAACCGTTGAAATTGAGAATGCAACTCTTGCTAATTGGGAAGAAGTTACATCGACGGGCGGCGGAACTTCCTACAAAACATCAGGAAACAGTGATTTAGGCGATAACGGAAAGACTCTTACTGTTACTAAATCAAAGAATGGTTATACCGTAGCAGTGACGGGCGGTGCTACTTATACAAACAGCAGCTTGGCACAGGCACTTAAAGATGCTGGCTATGCTGTGTCGGTAAAGGCTTCATATACTTGTGAGTGGGCACTCGATAAGGGTGAAGCTGAGAATTTGATAATTCATAACGGTGCTGAGTTTGTCTATAAGATTTATGCGACATATAAAGACACTTTCGGAATGCTTACGAAGGATTGGCCGGGATCATATGACTCTTCTCAAAATGTAACAGTACAAAATAATGCATATTTAATGGGTGTTTTAAACAAAAAAGAGACTACCGAAAAGTCGGCTTATGTGAAGAACACTATTCATAGAGAAGCTGTCATCAGTAAAAGCGTTTATGATGAGAACAACGCAAAACTTGATAAGTACACTGTATCTGACGGTGCCGTGTTTAATTATCAGCTTGATTTCACTCATTACGGAAGCGGAGAATATGACAATCTGCCAATGGTAGATGACCTTTACGGAAGCCAGTATTTGCTTGTAAGAACGGATATGAACCCAAGTCTTGCCGATAAGGGACTTAACACAAAGGAATCAGGTGGTGTTACTTATTACATTTTAACTGAGGGTGAATATTCTAATATTGTCGTTGGTGAAGACGATGAAGAAAACTGGTTGACTGCATCATCGATTACCGTTACTAAGACGGATAATGAGGAAACAGAGACAACAACAGGAAATACTTATTCGGGAATTCATACGAAGATTAAATGGTACTTCAGTCATTTGGACGGAGGACATTACAGAAAGAGTGTACGTTATCAGGCGGTTGAAGATTTGAGCATTTCAGGTGTCAGTTATTCTCTCGGAAACATAGTCTGGATGAATGACAGGACGAATGACCGTATCTACGCTTCGGTTGCGTGGGGCGGCGGAACTCTTATTGATTATGACAAGAGTATCGTTGACGAAAAGGGTGACACCCCGGCAGAGGATGTTCTGAATGAAGATGATTATTCTGTGATTGCCTCGGGTGACAAAGTGACTTACCGACTAACTCTAATCAACGAAACCGATGCCGACTATATAATCAGCGGAAAAAGCTTAGTTGATATGTTGCCCGAAACATATGATGCATTCACGTGGGAGAAGGACACAAATGTAACCATGAGTGTTGTAACCACAGGAAATGTAGATGTTACAGGGCTTGAGAATTGGAGTCTTGTTGACGCATCAGAGACGGAAATCGGCTTGACTGGCGGACGGCAGTGCATAGTTTGGCCTGAGGAGACACAAATCAAATTCCATGGTAAGAGTGCTGTTTATATGTATGTCACGCTTACATTCCCATCGGATACTGATGACGGTGATATTTGGTCGCAGTATGTCACTAAGAATGCAGGTATGATGCTTGATAACATTTTCTATGTCTACCGTAACTCCGACAAAGTGGAGCATGAGCTTAAAGAAGAAGGCAAGGCACTACTGCAAAAGGGTGTGCTTTCAGTTGTGTGGTATCAGGGTAGTTATCGTTATATGCACGCAACAGGAAACGATCGTCAGCATTATGCCAATAAAGATGGTAGCGAGCGAGTGGTGTTCTACTATGTGGCACTCTATAACGGAGGAAACACACGCATGTATTTGAGCGACTTACAAGATAAACTGCCGGAAGGCTTTACCTTCTTGGAGATGGAACATAACGCCGCCAGATTCAACGAGGGAGAAAGCTGGTATATTCATAATGGCAATGGAGCCTGGACTAATGAAGGAAAGACGAATGTTGCCGTTAATATCGGAGATGAAAATACAGTTTATCGGCGCGCCTATGTAACAGCGAAGCCCTCCGAGGATTTGCAGAGCGTCACCTTCAGTATTTCGGGTGGCAACGGTCAATATGCGCTGAAATACGACGAAAAACAACAGCAGTATTATCTTGACCACGGTGAAGCACTGGTGTTCTCCTATGGTACAACTGTCGGAACAGCGGAAGAGACGGAAGATACCGCTATAAATACCATAGCTATGCCGTATACGGATCACCTTTTCTCCGGTGTAACTGTGCTGGATAAGGATAGTATGTCGGTCAACGCTGTGACAGGCGGTTGCTTCACAGACCTAAACGATGGCGACCGCAGGGTTATGAGTGGCAATGCAGTTGAGCAGCAGTACGGCTTTACAGGTGAAGAAAAGGAATGGCTTGTTTCAAGTGTAAGTCTGCAACGAGGTGGAATTGTTCCGGGTATCACAAAGTACACGGAATCCTACACCAACAATCAGAGTGGTATGACATATGACTACACGAACTCTGTCGGGCCAAATGATACGGTCAATTGGTGTGTTCGGGTACAGAATACGGGTACCGTTTCTATGTCTGATTACACCGTATCAGATATTATGCCGAATCCTTATAAATTCACAGGAGATGTTAAATATTCGATTTATGACTCTAAAAATGTAAGCTTGTTCTTGGGAACTTTCATTAGCTTCACGGGCGAACGGACGGAAGACAGCGTTTCGATAAAGAATGTCTGGGGAGACGGCAAGACGATAATCGTACCGCTTGACGGAACAGAAACCTGGCTAAAACAAGACGAGGTATCAGTTTCAATCAGCACAGATGCAAAGGGTAACGAAGTTTTATCTTTGCATATAAAGACTCTTAATCGTTCTGTGCCGGAGGGTGGTTATATGGATATTTCGTTCTCTTCGGTCAACACTACAAATAGCTATACAAACTCAGTTTACGTCAATCAGGCTAGCGTTACCCCCAACCAGCAGACATTCACAAATGCAGGTCAGGGAAGCATTGTTCGAGACGAGAGCGGAAAGCCAGTCAGCGTGCGAAATTCTTCTCCTGTGACAGTAACATTTGGTTATGCGACAAGCTCAGAGAAGAGCGTAACTGAGATAGCCAATAACGATAACACGGCAGTTTCTACCAATGCCGAAAACAACTGGATTATGTTGCCTTCTGAGAATAGTGAGTTCCGATATACCTTAACGGTCAATAATGATACCGACAAGGCAATGTCAAAACTCGTGTTAATTGATAATCTTCCTGAGGTAAACGATCACAGTCCATTTGATACTTCGGCAGAGCGAAATAGTGAATTTAATGTCAATTTTGCAGACAAACCTGAAATTCAGGTGAACGTCACGACAGAAGACGGAAAAACCACAGAACTTGACAGTAAATATTACACCGCCGAATACAGCACATCAACTGATTTCGGTGGTCAGCAGAGTGCAGATTGGAAGGGCGAGGATACAGGCAAATGGACAAGCACCGCTTCAGGTGCGCGTTCACTGCGAATCATTATTACTGACCCTGACGGTACACAGATTCCGGCAAAAGCAACAATAAAAGTAAGCTTCAATGCTGTTGCGGACAAAAATGTTGAACCGGGAAAAACGGCTTGGAACAGCTTCGGCTACCACTATGGACTCGTCGATACACATGCTGAACTTGAGGCAATGCCGCTTGTGGTCGGTGTTAAGACTCCTTCCATACCAACCCTTACAAAACAGCTTGTAGACGATCAAAATCAGCCGGTGCTTGCAGACGAAGAGACAAGCTTCCGCTTCCTTGTCTATGAGGGAAAAGCATTAAGCGGATACGACACAGAAGAAGCTATGAAAGCGGCACTTGACGAAAGCGGTCGCAAGTATATGGAAACTACGCTGACAGTAATAGCAGGTAAATCGGAAAGTGAAACAGAATATCTGAGAACCGATAGCTTTAATTGGACAGAAGGCAAGAAATATACGGTAACAGAGCTTGACAGTGAGACGGAGAAATATCATCTTTCTGGATTTGTCGGCGCTGATAAGACCGTAACATTCACTTATCACGCTGCGAGCGATGTCGTGCTTACTTGCCGAAATACTCTTTGGCAGTGGTCGATTGATTTGATAAAGATTGACGCCCAAAACAAAGAGACTAAGCTTCAAGGCGCAGTGTTCGCTTTGTACAGCACAGATGCAAAAGACAAGATTGATGTACCGGGTGAGTATGCTGAACTGAATATTCAACAGGAAATCACTATCGAAGAATCAACATTGTATTTGTGCAGTGTCAAGACAACCGATGAGAAGGGCGAGGCAATTTGGGATAAGCTCGGACTTGATAGTTACTACTTGCTCGAGGTGAAAGCTCC
>CAVBOS010000086.1:0-8352 GCA_963597005.1 Lachnospiraceae bacterium | reverse complement strand
AAGATAGGCAAAGAAAAATACGTCAAGAATGCAAAGCATTCGCAGACGGACATTTTTCTTGCCGACCTGCTTACACTAAGAGAAATATCAAACATAAAAGACAGTGTGAAACAAAAGAAAACAGCCGACTGATTTACTCAAAGTCAAATACAGAACACAAAGCAAAAAGAAAGGCACAAGAAATACGGCGAAGCCGGACATTTCTCGTGCCGAATTTTTTATACACAGATAAACAAAGAGCACTGCAAAACCGTATATCGAAATAAAAAAGACAATCCACAAGATAAATTGTGACCGCCAACAAATCCTATAAATTTATCCCAAAAAGCAACAATTAAAAATTCTTTTATTCCATTTAGAAACGCTTTTTGCCCAAACGGAAATACCGATATCACTTTCATTGACTTGATTATTTCGGAGTAGTATATTATAGCCACAACGATTAAACAATCTTTTAATTGTTAACTAAACAATATATATTAATTTATCGGAGGATATAATCATGAAAAAGTCTTACAAAATCGATGTCGACTGCGCTAACTGTGCACAGAAAATGGAGGATGCGGCTAACGCAACAGCAGGCGTCAAGAGTGCTGTCGTAAACTTCATGATGCTTAAGATGAATGTCGAGTTTGACGAGGGCGCAGATCCAAAGACCGTTAT
Organism: Lachnospiraceae bacterium; assembly: GCA_963597005.1. Classification (GTDB taxonomy): domain Bacteria; phylum Bacillota; class Clostridia; order Oscillospirales; family Acutalibacteraceae; genus SIG603. Next base: position 7,689 of record CAVBOS010000086.1, on the reverse strand, counting down.
GCCTGAGGTTCTTAAGAACTGCAAGAAGGTTGAGGACGATTGCGAAATCTTCGGTATCTGATTTTTTCGTTTATTTGAGTCAGCTTTTGCCGGGGTTTCTTGCTCCGGCATATTATTTGCAAAAATATATATGTTTTTTTAGATAAAAGAGGCTTGCTATGAATAAAAAGCAGAAAAAGGTACTGAAGAGAATAATCATTTCAGCAGTGCTTTTGATTGCAATCACGGTTGCATTTAAATTTGTAACTCTGCCTGATGTTAATATCGGATTTATGAGTTTAACCAATCTCGTAAAGTTTATACTTTATCTTATCCCGTATTTTGTTATCGGCTACGATATTTTGATTAAAGCGGGCAAGGGCATTAAGAACCGTCAGCCGTTTGACGAATGCTTCCTTATGGCGGTGGCAACGGTCGGTGCGTTTGCAATAGCCTTTGTGGAGCAGAGCGGCGACTACAACGAAGCCGTTGCCGTTATGCTTTTCTACCAAATAGGAGAGCTTTTCCAGTCCTATGCAGTCGGAAAGAGCCGCAGAAATATTAGCGAGCTTATGGATATCCGTCCCGATTATGCAAATATCGAGGTTGACGGGGAACTTACTCAGGTTGATCCCGATGAGGTTGAAATCGGTTCTGTGATAGTCGTTCAGCCGGGCGAAAAGGTTCCGATTGACGGTATTGTTGTTTCGGGTTCTTCCACACTCAATACTTCGGCTCTGACGGGCGAAAGCCTTCCAAGAAGTATCAAAGAGGGAGAGGAAGTTGTTTCCGGTTCGATAAACCTTGACGGTGTTCTCAAAATCAAAACGACAAAGGAATTCGGCGATTCAACCGTTTCCAAGATACTCGAGCTTGTCGAGAATGCTTCATCGAGAAAATCACGATCCGAGGCATTTATTGCCAAATTCTCGAGAATCTATACGCCTGCCGTTTGTTACAGTGCTCTGGCGCTTGCTATTATACCGCCGACTATCTCACTTATCATCGGAGTCAATCCCGCTGTAGGCGACTGGATCTACCGTGCGCTCACTTTCCTTGTTATTTCGTGCCCGTGTGCACTTGTCATCAGTATTCCTCTGAGCTTCTTTGCGGGAATCGGCGGTGCGAGCCACGAGGGTATACTTGTCAAGGGATCTAATTACCTTGAAACCTTGTCCCAGACAAAATATGTCGTGTTTGATAAAACAGGAACTCTCACAAAGGGCACATTTGAGGTTACGGGCATTCATCACAACAGTATGAGCGAGGAAGAGCTTCTTTATCTTGCCGCTCACGCAGAAAGTGCTTCAAGCCACCCGATTGCAAAATCTGTCAAGGCAGCCTACGGCAAAGAGATTGACAGAAGCAAGGTAAGCGATATTAAAGAAATCAGCGGACACGGCTTAACGGCTACCGTTGACGGAAAATTCGTTGCCGCAGGTAACATCAAGCTTATGGATATGCTCGGAATTAAGGCAGACCCGTGTCATAAGGTCGGCACTATCATTCATATGGCTGTTGACGGCAAATATGCAGGTCATATAATTATAAGCGACACCGTAAAGGAGACTTCAAAGGAGGCTATTAATACTCTTAAGAAGTCAGGCGTTAAGAAAACCGTCATGCTCACGGGTGACGCAAAAGCCGTCGGTGAGGCTGTCGCAAAGGAGCTCGGAATAGACGAGGTTTATACGGAGCTTCTCCCCGGTGACAAAGTCGACAAGCTCGAGGAGCTCATCGCAAAGAAGGGCGAGAAAGAGAAGCTTGCCTTTGTCGGTGACGGTATCAATGATGCTCCCGTTCTTTCAAGAGCTGATATCGGCATTGCAATGGGTGCAATGGGCTCGGATGCAGCTATTGAGGCGGCTGATGTTGTCCTTATGGACGATGATCCTAAGAAGATAAGCAAGGCGATAAGAATATCAAGAAAGTGCCTGAGAATCGTATACGAGAACATTTGGTTTGCTATCGGAATCAAGCTTATATGCTTGTTGCTCGGTGCGCTCGGTATTGCAAATATGTGGATGGCAATTTTCGCAGACGTAGGAGTTATGGTTCTTGCCGTACTCAATGCGATAAGAGTTCTTTTTGTCAAAAACCTTTAATATCATTTTATAATATTCTGTTTCTCCCACCTTTAACGGTGGGAGATTTTTTATGCTCAAAAAGCGAAAAACGCTTGTCCGATTTTTGTCCCCTTTGTCTTGATATACTTTAGTCACAACAAAGGAAACAACAAAGAAAATAAAAAACTAAAAAGGAGAAAGGTATGGATCCCGAAATCAGAGTGAAAGACTTCAAGGGAATTGTCGATTGGATGGACGCATAAATCAAAAATAAAGCTTGTCCCCAAATTGTCCCGAACGGTTTGGTAAAATAAAATCACAACAAACGAAAGAAAAGGAGAACAAGATGAGTCAGGTAACAGAAATCTGTACAGCATTAGCCGGAAGAATCACAGGAATGTTTGAAGGAGCTTGGCTGTTCGTAACAAACATCATCTAAAAAGAAAACAAAAAAGCTTGTCCCTAAATTGTCCCGGACAGCATGATAAAATAAAATCACAAAAACAAAACAACAAACAAAAACAATTCAAAACTGAAAGGAAAAATTAAAATGACAGTTATCGTAATCGCATCATTCGCATATGTACTCACAGCCGCTGCAGTGGCAGTAAAGCTTAAGATGGCAAATTCGCCAAGCCACCCGATAGCAAGCTATATGTAATCGAAAATCAATTAAATTAAAATAAAACACAAAAACATTTAATCAGGAAAGAAAAGGAGAAAAATTTATGATTAAGGCAATGTCAATTTACACAACAAATTTAAAGCACGCTAAGGACGCAAAGATGGCAAGCATCAGACAAGCAAGAGAAGAATTTAACGACAGAAGAGACGTAAGACTTCTAAGCTTCGGAAATATGCTTTCGCCCACAATGATTTAAAAGAAAAGTAACCGAGAGGAGGATTTTATATGGCAGGATTGAACGACAGACCCCGACTTAAGAAAAACGGACGCTGGGGGCCGCCACCTCCGATATGCGGATATATGATTAAAATTAAAGCTAAAAAATGAGAGGAAATTAAATTATGAAAAAAGTTAAAAAAAAGTCCCTGTTAGATTCCTACTTCGCATGTTTCGCAAGAACAAGCGTACCGACAAAGGGAAAGAGAAAGTAAAGAAAAAGGTTTTCGGCGGTTTTAATATCCGACCGAAAGAGGCGGCGGGAAAGCATTCCGCAGGAAAGAGGAGAAAAAAGAAATGACAGCGGTAAGTATGATTGCAATCGGTGTTTATACAGCAATCGCTTTGTCGGCAATGATTAAGTTTTGGCACGATAAACAGCCTAATTGCAATATGTAAGTAAAATCACCGGCGGAAAGGAGAAAAATCTGGCAGTTATAGCAACACTTTTAGGCGCAGCTATCGGAGGAACAATGGCATATATCTTTGAGTAATTGAAGCTGACGCATAACAATAAACATAATGAAAGGAGAACAAGCATGATCAAAGCAATGTCTATTTTTTCTACAAACATGAAAAACGCAAAGGACGCAAGAATGGCTGGCATCAGACAGGCAAGAGAAGAGTTTAATGACAGAAGAGAAGTAAGACTCGTGAGCTTCGGCAATATGCTCACACCCGTTACTATCTAGTATAAAATTAATTTTAAACGAACCCATAAAACAAAAAATCAAATAAATAAAATATTAAAATAAAAGGAAAGGAAAAAGAATATGGATAACCAGCAGGTAGAAACACTCAGAAAGATCATTATTTCAGTTCAGACAAATATGTAATTTAAATTAACTAAACAGTTAAACAAAGAAAAAGGAGAAAATTTATCTGTGAAGAAAATCAGGATAAAGGTAAAAATCAAAAAGCATTAGCATTTTAGGCTAACCGATTATCGAAAAAAAGACGGTCGGCGGTTAAAAGTGAATTAGTGAAATAACCCCGATTGTTAAAATAAATCAAGAAAATAAAGAGGAAAGGAGAAAAATATGAAACCACCACGCATACCGATTATCTTCCTTATGGATATGAACGATTTTACAAAGCTTCTCTGATGACAGAGTGAGATATATTTTAATTACAAAATAAAGAAAGGAGAAAAATATGAGACCCCCACGCTTACCGATTATCTTCCTTATGGATATGAACGATTTTACAAAGCTGCTCTGATTATAGAGTAAGATATTTAAAATATTAAAATAAAGAAAGGAGAAAAATATGAGCGGAGGCGCAACACTTCACCACGGAAATTTAGGCTGTGTAATGAGCCTGTTGGAAACAAGCATCGACTTCACAAAGCTTCAGTAAATTTAAATTGCTACACAATATTTAATAATATTTTGATGATACAAGGATATTTAAGAGGAGAATTCTATATGAAATGTTCCGAATCTTGTTATATAACATCAACGGCATCGAAATAAAAAGGACAAACGACGAAATGTGTGTTTGTCCTTTTCGTTTTGTCCGTAAATAAAAAGAGGACAGAAAAGACTGTCCTCTGAGAAAAAGTATTCTGATTTATCTGTTCCGTCTTGGCTTTATCGGTGCGCTTGGCGGCGGAGTCTTTCTGTTAGCACGTCTTGATGCACTTGAAGAAGACGGTCGATTAGATTTACCTGAGCTCCTTGAAGATGAGGAAGAACCAGAATTTCTCCTGTTTCCGCTTTGGCTCTGAGGTTTTTCCTTTTTGGAAGACTGATTGCCGCGGTTAGCTGCATTCAGTTTTTTGAGACTTAGTCTTCTCCAAACAAAAACACTCGCTATCAAAGCAATAACAATCAGAAGAAACACTAGAATCTTCACGATAACCGAGATGACGGCACTTGCCTGAGCCTTGGTGGCTGAGGTATCTGCCTGTGAGCTTGAAGAGTCCGAAGACGCTTCACTGCTTGATGATGAAGAGTCGGTCTGGGCGACTGCGTTGCCCGAGCGTTCCATATAAGCTTTAACCTTGGTTACTATCTGAGGATAGATGGCGTCCACGCCGTCCGAATAGTTTTGTTCGGCAAAGTACGGCTCAAGGTAGGTGGTGTTAAGGTTAGAGAGAACCGTGTTGTCCACGCTGTTCATAACGCCCTTGCCCGACATGGTGTAGTAAAGATTATCGTCCGTTGCAAGAAGTACGAGAACGCCGTAGCCGCTGTCTCCGCCTATGCTCCACTTATTGAAAAGCGTGTAGGCATAGTCCTTGAGGCTCACTCCGTTTGTCGATTTAATCGTGACCACAACAACCTGTGCGCCCGTCGCTTTGTACAATTCCTCGCCCTGAGATTGTATCGAAGTCACAACCGAGCTTGAAACAACTCCTGCCTGATCGAGAATATAGAAATTATTTCCCGGCGAGGGAACGCTGATGTTCGGCGTAGGAGTTGTGCTTGCCGATTTGCTTGATGAGGACGAGCTTGACGAACTTGAAGAGCTTGCGGTCGAATCAGACGTGCTGTCTGTCGAGTTTGTCGTGGTTGTTGTGCTTGACGATGTACTGTCGGAAGTCGAGCTGTCTGAGGATGAATCATCCGAATAGTAATCCGTGGTGTCGTCCGTTGAGGTGTCCTGATAGTAGTCGGTTGAGTCGTCCTGGTAGTAATCCGTGGAGTCATCCTGATAATAATCAGTCGAATCGTCCGTATAATAATCCGTACTGTCGTCGTAATAATAGTTGTTCGAGTCGCTGTCGCCGTAGTAGACCTCGTAGCCGTTGTAGTAGTCACCGTAATCATAATCATCGGTGGAGTCCTGATAGTAATAATCGTCTGCGAGAGCTGTTGTTGACAGTGAGGCAAGAAGTGCCACGCTTATCACAGCGGCGGCATATTTTTTGAAGTTATTTTTCATACTCTGTTTGCCTTCATTTGATAAGAGCCGACTTTTGAGGTCGGCTCGTTTGTTTAGGGTTTGATGTCAAGAAGCTTATGCTTAAGCTCATTTTCAAGCTTGCCAAGCTCGGCTTCTGCCTCTCTGCGCTTAGCCTTGCCGTCCTCCTGAATTTTCATAACCTCGTCAAGAGTTGAGATGAGCGACTGGTTTGTCTGCTTGAGAGTTTCAAGGTCGATAATTCCGCGCTCGGACTCCTTTGCCGTCTCGATTGTGCTCATCTTGAGAGCCTCGGCGTTCTTCTTGAGAAGCTCGTTAGTCATATTGGTGACTTCACGCTGTGCCTTTGTAGCCTGTTGTGAATGAGAAAGTCCCATGGCAAGAACCATCTGGCTCTTCCAAAGCGGAATCGTGTTGACGATGGTTGACTGGATTTTCTCTGCCATAATGCGGTCGTTATTCTGGATAAGACGAATCTGCGGGCTCATCTGAATGGAAACCATTCTTGTGAGCTCGAGGTCGTTAATCTTTTTCTCGAAGTTGTCGCACATGTTTGCAAAGTCGTTAGCCGCCTGAGCGTCCTCTGCAAGACCCGATTTTTGAGCTTTTTCCTTAAGCTCGACTAAGGTTGTGGCTCTTTCCTCGGCAAGCTTTTTCTTTCCTGCAATGATGTACATGGAAAGCTCCTTGTGATACTGTAAATTCTCATCATAGAGCTTGTCGAGAATGACGATGTCCTTCATAAGCTGAACCTGATGATTTTCGAGGTTCTCCTTGATTTTCTCAACGTTAGTTTCGGCACTTGCGTACTTTACCTTCATGGCGTCAAGCTTGTTGGTCTGCTTTTTGAAAAGTCCGAAAAAGCCGCCCTTTTCTTCTTCCTGTGCGTCAAAGCTTTTCAGCTCGATGACAAGATCTGATATCTGATCGCCGATTTCTCCCAAATCCTTGGTTTTGACATTCTCGAGAGCGGTGTCTGAGAATGTGGACATTTTTTTCTGTGCGGCACTGCCGTACTGCATGATTACCGAGCTGTTTGTGATGTCAATTTTCTGAGCAAAATCATCGACAACCTTCTGCTCCTCGGGAGAAAGCTGCGGTTCATTGGCAAGTGCGTCAGCAATAGGGTTTTCTACCTTTTCTTCCTCTTCGGTATCAAGTGTGAGAGTTGGCGCTGTCGGCTCCGGCTCGAGAGTTAATACCGGCATGTTGTTTTCTGGCATTTCTTTTACCTTCCTTTTTCTTAAATATTTTACCTCAATAGATTTTTCTTGCTTCGTTGATTATTTTGTCAAAGATATATTTTTGCCGTCATCCGTGAGTCCCTCGCTTGCGAGAAGATTCTCAAAGACCGCAATGTCGGCAGAAATATCAAGTGAGTCGCTCTCGAAGAGCTGGTCAAGCTTTTTCTCGAATGCACCCGCAATCGTGACCATCATTCCCTCTATGTCGAACATGGTTGAGGTGATGTTTTCGCCCTTGACCGTCTGATTTTGAAGATTTTCGTAGCTTTTCAGAAGCTTGAGGGTGGTGGGAAGATAGTAGTTCATGAATTTTCTGATTTCTCCCGTTTTGGACGGATGCTCACGAACATACTCGAAAATTCCCTTGCAAGCCTTTTCTATTCTGTCTATCGAATTGGAAATATCCTCGCCGGGGATAGCGTCGTTTGCTTCTCTTAAAGCGATGATATATTTGTTTCCCTCGTCAATAACCTTGTCGAGCTCGGGGTCGCCCGTCTGCTTGACAGCCATATCGGCACGTCTTTTTGCCTCTGCCGCTTCCTCCTCGGCTTTTCGTACTCTTTCCTTGGCGGCTTTTTCTGCGGCGGCTCTTTCTTCTGCACGGATAGATGCTTCTTCGAGATCCCTGAGG
>CAVBOS010000085.1:0-8506 GCA_963597005.1 Lachnospiraceae bacterium | reverse complement strand
GCCGTGCAGCACCAGCCGAAAAGGAAACCCTGCGGCTGGAAAAAGCAGGCGTGACAAAACAAATCACATCACTGCGAAAGCAGCTGAAACTGAACAAAGGCATTGAAGAACGTTCTGTAAAAATACAGGAAAAGACAGACCTGCTCTATGCCAACGAAGTCCGTGCCAAGGAAGCAAAGCAGCAAAAGAAAACACAAAGAAGGGAGCGTGACGCACGATGAGTGGCAGAGAAAAAGATTTAGAGGAGATACTTGCAAAGTTAGAGGAACAGCGACCTGAAATCGAAAGAATCCTCAGTCGCCCCGCTATTGTAAATACGGGAAGAAAACCGAAAAATTTATGCCGTATTCCGAAAGATGCAGACTTTACCGAGAAAGACGGTCACACGGAATATGAAGTTGTCGGACATTTTAACCCCAATGGTGAAGAATATCTGCTCAATACCATTATCAGAAAACTCGGATATAACTTTTAATAAAAGACTTATAATTTATCGCTTTAAAGCGTTGAGTTTAACAAAAGGATATAGTATAATACCAACAGCAATATACTGTATCCGATTGTCGGAAAGGAGAAAATTTTGAATACCAGACAATCAGAACAGAACAAAATCACCGCTCTTTACTGCCGTTTATCACAGGATGACGGGCGTGAGGGCGAAAGCAACAGTATAGTCAACCAAAAGGTACTCTTAAATGAGTATGCACGAAAACACCGATTCAAAAATCTGCAATTTTTCGTGGATGACGGATATTCGGGAACAAATTTTGACCGTCCGGATTTCCGCAGAATGGAACAGATGATTGAAAACAAGGAAATCGGAACGGTCATTGTCAAAGATATGTCCCGCCTCGGCAGAAATTATTTGCAGGTCGGTATGTATACGGATATTGTATTCCCTGAAAATGATGTGCGGTTTATCGCTGTCAATGATAATGTGGACTCTGACATACAGACAGAGTTTGATATGACCCCAATCCGAAATTTTTGCAATGAGCTTTACGCAAGGGATACGGCAAAGAAAATAAAATCCATCTTTAAAATGAAAGGCGAAAGTGGAAAGCATCTGACCTCTATCCCACCCTTTGGGTATGAAAAGGACAAGGATGATAAAGACAAGTGGGTAATCGATGAAGAAGCTGCAAAAACAGTGCGGTATATTTTCAAGCTGTGTGCCGGCGGTCTCGGACCGACACAGATTGCAAAGCGATTGCAGAATGAAAAAGTACTGACACCTATGGCATACAACTTGCAGAAAAGCGGAAAGCTATTGCCGGCAAATCCGTTCAAATGGGCGCAGAATACGGTGGCAAGGATATTGGAAAGAGTGGAATATATCGGGCATACCGAAAATTTTAAAACCACATCCAAAAATTACCGCAGCAAAAAGCGGATATGGAATTCCAAGGAAAACAGGAAGTTATTTGAGGATACCCAGCCTGCCATCGTAGATAAGTATCTATTTAACACGGTACAGGAACTCCGAAAGCACAAACGCAGACCTGCTGCCACAGGCAAAATCAGCATATTTTCCGGAAAGGTTTTCTGTGCGGACTGCGGAGCAAAACTGCACTACAACACTTCAAATTACCACGAAGAACGGCAGGATTGTTTCGTATGCGCCAACTACCGAAGCAACACAGGAAGCTGTACAATCCACTATATCCGTGCGGTCACACTGAACAGACTTGTGCTAAAGCATATCCAAAGCGTTTTGTCCTATATCCAGCAGTTTGAAGCATCTTTTGTTAAGAAAGAACGGGAAAAAGCGGATATGCAGCACAGAATGTCCGTGGATAAGGCGAAAGTGGATATTGTAACTCTGAAAAGGCGTGATGAGGATTTAGATATCCTTTTCAAGCGTATTTATGAGGATATGGTATCAGGCAGGCTTACAGCAGAACGGTTTGACAAGTTATCTTCGGAATATGAGGAAGAACAAAAGCAGGTAAAGCAGGCTATTGACCGACTGCAAACGCTTATCGAGGACGGCGAGCAAAACGAGGTTGATTTGCAGGAATTCCTCAAAAATGTCCGCAAGTACACAGACCCCGCTGAACTTACCGCAGAATTACTTAATGACTTGGTTGACAAGATTGTGGTACACGCTCCGGACAAGAGCAGTGGTCACAGAAAGCAAAAGATTGAAATTTACTACAAGGCTGTCGGAATCATCAACATAGCCGATGAGGATTGCGTTGCCCTCGACGGCAGGCTCGGTATGCAAAACCGAAAGAAGAAAACAGCCTGATAACGCAAAACGGCGGCACAGCTTTCGCTGTACCGCCATTTTACATAAATACTTCGTTACCGCACCTCGGCTAAAAGCTTGTGCTTAATTTTTTATCTGTTATCCTATCGCCGAAAATTCGTCCAGCTTTTTATTAAGCGCCGAATCTTCAGAATCAATGAACACTCTTCTTATTGTGTCGATGATTATTTCATCGGGGCGAAGCATTCCTCTATACTCGCTTGGACTTCTGCCCAAAGTGGAACGGAAGCGGTTCGTCATTGTCTTTAGGTCGGAAAAGCCGTTTTTCAAGGCAATATCCGTAAGATTAATTTTAGTGTAGGTGAGATCATTCAGCGCATGCTGAAATCTAACCCTTGTCAGGTACTCGTGGAAATTTATTCCCACCATCTGCTTAAAAAGCGTCGATACATAGGTGCGGTTGTAGCCCGTGTAATCGGCAAGGTCTTCAAGAGAAAGTTTCTCATCGTAGTGCTCCTCAATGTAAGCGAGCAAAAGACGCATAGTTTCTCTTCTTCTGTCGTCGTCATCGATTACATTTAACTGCTCGGGGTTAAATTCGTTGAAAAGCGTTATCAGAAGCAACACGAGATTAGACTTTATCGAGGTATAGGCAAACTGATTGCCCTCACGCTCTGCACGAAGAATGTTTGTCACATAAAATCGCAAAAGCTTAAATCTTCTCTCGTCACGGTTGCTCTCGTCGGAAAGACAGCTCTTAAAGTTATAGATATAGCCTTTCTGAGAAAGAAGCTTGAAAGCATTCTCGGGAAAATGCAAAACAAGCGCTCTTGTGTTCGGCTTAAGTCTCATGGAGGCATGACCCGTTCCCGGCGGAACCAGAATTACATCATTCTCATGCAAAATGTAGTTCTCGTTGCCTCGGCAATATTCCTGACTTCCTGAAAGCACTATGCTAAGCTCGTATTCATCGGAATGCCAGTGATAGCGGTAATTCATAATGTCATGAGCAAAAACTCGAAGGTGGATATTATCTTTGGGTAAGCTTGGTTCATAATTTGAATCAGCCAAAATTTTCACCTCACCAAATCTAAATAATTTCCCTATGATAAAATTCGGAATTATTTCTTCCCTGATTTTTTCTACTATCTTAGAATATCCCAAAAATCCCTTTATGTCAACGATTTTTATAGATTTTTAGCGTATATTGTATCCTTTATACTGCATATGTTACAAAATATACCTTACCTTATCGTTAATTTTCACAGGGAAAAAATTCGGATTTATATACTCTTCCAAATAAGTGAAAAATATCAACTCACAAAAAAGCTTCTGATTTTATTCACAATTTCTGTGAATATAATATGCGACAAAATTAAACTGCGGTGATAGTATAGCTTCACGATAAACCCAAGCCCGGGCACGCTTACCCGGGCTTGCTTAATTTATTTCGGTTCAAAAAATATATTTGGTAGGAGTATAAAGCACGAATGAACACACAGATGATAATTTGTATGGTTATCTTTGCACTCACACTCATAAGCTACATGCTGAACAAAATACCCATGTGGCTCACTGCAATGATTTCCATGGTGGCATTGTATTTCACAGGCTGCATTGACGATACGGGTGCACTCGCAGGCTTTGCAAACAACAACACCATTCTCATGGGCACGATGTTTATTGTCGCATCAGGCTTCCGCAGAACAAGCATGGTTGACGCCATGTGCAACGGCATTATGAAGCTCACACGAGGCAGCTTTATAACAGCTTACGCAGGCTATATTCTTCTTGCAATATTGGTCACAAACTTCATCGCTAGCCCCATGGTAGTTTACGCTATCGTCAGTCCGCTTCTCGCCGCTCTTTGCGACAAAACAGGCAACAGCCGCTCAATGTACATGTTCCCGATTATGGTAGTATGCGTGGCATGCAGCGGTATTCTTCCGCTTTCCACCGCCATTCAGCAGGCAGGTCAGTTCACGGGATTTATGGAGACCTACGGCTTTGAGGGTCAGTCCATCCGCGCTATCGACTTCCTCATCGGCGGTTGGCCGGTTCTCCTCATTGTTCCGCTCTGGGCACTTTTTGTAGGCCCCAAGTTCACTCCGAAAACTCCTGTTGTTCCGATTGAGACTCTCGAGAAAAAAGACGGCAAAGAAGCAGAAAAGCTGAGTCCCATCGTAGACAAAATCGGTATTGTCGTATTTTTCGCAACAATCATTTGCCTCATTTTCTCCACTCAGCTCGGCTTGCAGACATGGGCTGTCGCACTTGTCGGCTCGCTCCTCATGTGCCTTTTCGGCGTAGTGGACAGCAAAAGTGCACTTCGCGATATTCCGTGGGATATGCTCATGCTCTTCGTCGGTGCTCTTGCACTCGGCACAGCTCTCACAAACACAGGCGCAGGCGAGCTCATCGGCAACGCTCTCGCAAACGCAGTAGGCGGAACTCACAACAGCTATGTTCTCGGCGCACTCTTCTTCATCATTCCGTTCATTCTCACACAGTTCATGCTCAACCGTTCCGTTTCGGCGGTATTCGTCCCGATTTGCCTTTTAACATGCGCTTCACTCAGCGCAAATCCGACAGGTCTTGTTCTCCTCGTAAACGCCGGCTCTCTCACAGCCTTCCTCACACCTATGTCAACTCCCGCAGTTCCCATGTGTATGGCTGACGGCGGCTACGACCTCAAGTCTCTCGTTAAGTCGAGCGCACTCATCACCCTCATTCTTCCGATAGTTTATATCTTCTACACAATGACCGTTTTCCCGGCATTCTGATAAGCTGAATCTTTGAGAGGTTACACATGAAAATTACAGATGTAAAACTTCGTTTTGCTAAACACTACCTGTTCGTTCAGGTATATACCGACGCAGGCATAGTCGGTCTGGGTGAAGCAGGAAACTGGGGCTATCTTCAGGCTACAGCTTCCGCCATCGAGAAATTTGCCGACTACCTCATTGGAAAAGACCCCTTCCGCATCGAGGACTTCAATCAGAATTTCCTCCGCTCCGTCTATTTCCGTGGATCCGTCATCATGAGTGCAATTTCAGCTATCGATATTGCACTCTGGGACATCAAGGGCAAGGCTCTGGGCGTTCCCGTTTACGAATTACTTGGCGGCAGAACGAGAGATAAAGTAAGAGTTTATGCGTCCGTCATGCACGTCACCGAGGATATCGACGAGCTTGCAAAGCAGTATGCCGAGCTCAAGAAAATGGGCTTCACCGCCGCAAAAATCTTCTGCAACGGCCCAATAAGCTCCCCCGACGGAAAGCACGAATTTTTCTCAAGCAGAATAGAGCACGAAACAAACAAGGTCAAGGCGGCAAGAGAAGCTGTCGGAGACGACTTCGACTTCATTCTCGAGTGCCACAGAGGAATGACTCTCCCCGAGGCTGTCGCATTCGGCAGAGCAGTCGAGCCGTACCGCCCTATGGTGCTTGAAGACCCCGTTCCACCAGACAACATCGACACCATGGCAGAGGTAGCCGCAAAGGTCGGCGTGCCAATCGCAACAGGCGAGAGAGCTATCGACCTTCGTGAGTGCGAGATGCTCATGTCACGTCACGCTTGCCAGTATATCCGCCCCGACGTGTGTGCGGTAGGCGGCATCACGACAAGCAAGAAAATAGCGGCACTTGCCGAGGCGCATGATGTTCTCGTCATTCCTCACAATCCGCTCGGCCCCGTCTCCACGGCGGCATGCTTGCAGATTTGCGCATCTATTCCGAATCTCGGCATTCAGGAATTACCAGGCTTCTGCTTAAACGGCGCAGAAGACGCCATGGTTAAAAATCCGCTCAAGTTCGAGAACGGCTGTATGTTCATTCCCGACGCACCCGGAATCGGCGTAGAGCTTGCCGACAACGCAGAAGAGCTTTATCCCGCAAACGAGCGTGGAAGCAATGCCGCAAGAAGAGCGTTTGACGGCTCTGTTAAGGATTGGTAATCACTGAGCTTAACGGTCTCATTTACTGATAAAAAACACAACACACTTCCCAAAAGCAGAAATCCCCGAACACCGAATTAGCAAAACGGTGTTCGGGGATTTTTCATGTTCACTCAAAAAGAAACGTGAAAGGTCGGCGCCAAAATTGCTAGCCGGCGCCGACCTTTCCGCTAATACTCTTTCATAACACAAGTCGTAATCTGAGTTATTGGGTTATCTATGGCATTTGCACTTGCATTTGCCCTCACCCTTGCACTGCTGTACCTTTTCGCTTGAATAGCAGGTATAGCCGTGAATGTGACCCGTTGTCTCTGTCTCCTTGCAGATGAGCTTTCCGTCCTCATCGTAGCAATCGAAAGAGTGAACGTGGCCTGTCTGTTCCTGTCCGCAAACGGCGGTTTTCACCGTCTTGTAGCAGGCACATTTTCTCGGAAGAACACCGTAGCCGAGAATGCTTCCGTCATCGGGGTTATATGTATTCTCTTGAACGAAGTCGCTTGAATTCCCCTCGATGGTTTTAATCTCGGTGATGTTTCCCTTTTTGTCTCTCTTGACGGATTCCACAATACCGACATGGTCGGCAAGTCCGTCTCCGTCGTATGTGAAGAAGATTATATCGCCGTATTTCGGCTCATAATCGCCCTTGTTTTTAAACATATCCTTTGCGGTCAATGTGCTTACCCATCTTGGAGCACTTGCCTCATAAGGAACCTCGCTTGAAGGAATATCCGCATAGTTAAGGCAGAACGAAACAAACATCGCACACCAGTCGGCATAGGGAGATCCGTACCATGCGCCGTAGCGTGTGTAGCCCAGTGCTCTGTCCTCTCCGTCCTCGGTTTCAGCCTCTTCAACCTCGTAGTTATATTTGCTCTCACGGTAGCCTATCTGGCTCTTTGCAACCGTAACCAAGTCCTTTGCCCAGTCGCCCGTGAGATTTCCCGGTAAGGTGTTCTCCCAGTTTGACTGCGACTCAAGGTCGGCAGATTTATTTGTGTAGCAAATAAGCTTGTGCTCGTGCTCTTCCTTTTTACAGGTGAGAACCTTCTCGTAGCACTCGTCCGTGTGCTTGTGCGCCGTGACAGTCTCTTCTGAGGATTCGCTTGTCTCTGTCACTTCAGCCGCCGTCTCCTCCTGCGGCACTTCGTCAGAAAGACCGCAAATGAGAACCTTTTCTACGCTGTAGCAGTTCTCGTCATGAGTGTGGCCCTCACTCTCCTCGAGTGTGCAGACGAGGTTTCCCTCTTCGTCATAGCACTCCTCACCGTGGGTGTGACCCTCGCTCTCTTCAAGACCGCAAATTAATGTGGTAACCGTTTCATAGCACTCGTCCGTGTGCACATGCACGGGAGCAGGCTCAGGCGTAGCTGTCGGTTCGGGAGTCGGCTCAGAGCTCGATTCCTCTGTTTCCTCCAGCTTGCAGATAAGCTTTTTCTCGTAGCACTTATCATCGTGCTTGTGCTCCTCGTGACCGCAGGTTGGCGTGAGCTCCTCGTCGGCACTTGCCGTAAAGACAAAGCCCGAGGAAAGCACCATGGTGAGCGCCATAGTGAGTGATACAAAACGAACGGTATTTTTCTTTAACCGTTTGCCCGTTTCTTCTGAGCAAACGTGCTTAAGGGGTAGGATTCGCATTTTTTCTCCAATCAAATCACATCCGACTCAAAATATAAGTCGCAAACGTCCCACACATCAAGTCCAAGGTGATGGAAAAGATTTGCAAAGACGGATTGAAAAAGTCTCTTTTCGATTATATCTTCTTTTTTGAAAAATCCAAGATGCAATTTAACCGCAACCGAAACGGTATTGTCAATTAAATTCGAAACCAAAACATTCAAATGAATCTTTTGTGTAAGATCATAGGTTTCTCCCACCTTAGCTATGAATTTAACGAAATACCTGTAATTCAATACTCTTTCATCGTGAAGTTCTTTTGTATAATAGGACGACTGGTAGAATCTCCAGTAAAAAATGGTCTTTTCTGGGTCATCCATAAGGAACTTCCAATATTTTCTCCAAAGAAGTACGCAAGCCTTAACGGCGTCATCTGTTGTAATTAAATTAAGCACATCATGCTTTAATGCGTCATAAACGCAATCGGCTATCTTCTTGTCAATTTCCATAAATGCCGACTGCATTAAATCGGGCAAATCGGAGTAACACTGGTAGATATACGGGTCGCTGAGTCCGCATCCCGCCGACACTCTTCTGACAGTGCAGCGCTCCATGCCCTCAGTTGCCACTATATGGTAAGCCGAAGATTGAAGCTTTTCTTTTAATTCCTGTTTAGTGTATTTTCCTGCCATGGCTGAACTCCTATATATATATATATATATATA
>CAVBOS010000084.1:0-8532 GCA_963597005.1 Lachnospiraceae bacterium | reverse complement strand
CCTTATAACAAGGCCTATGAAGCTCGGCGATTACATCACCGCTCAAGGCTATGACGGAACGGTAGAGCAGATAGGCATCTGCTACACGAAAATAGTGACCTTTGATAACAAGACGATTTATCTGCCGAACAGCGGACTTTCCACGGGCACGATTATGAATTATTCAGAGATGAAAACAAGGCGTGTCGACTATGATTTCTCCGTTGCGGGCAACGATATGCAGACCGTTCGTGAGACTCTTAAAGAAATTGCAGAATCAAACGAGCTTATTCTAAAAGACCCCGAGGTTTTCATCGGAATAACGGATTTCGGCGCAGGAAACGGTGTGAAAATGACGCTGAGAGTTTGGTGCAAAACAGAGGACTACTGGACGGTTTACGGCTATATCTTTGAGGAGGCGGAAAAGAGATTCGGTGAAAAGGGCATAGTCATTCCGTTTAATCAGCTTGATGTTCACGTTAAAGAAAAGTGAGATGGGAGCAGATATGAAACCATATATTATAGGAGTAGCAGGCGGCTCAGGTTCGGGAAAGTCGACATTCACAAACAGAATCAAAGAGAAATTCGGCGAAAGCGTGGCGGTTCTCTATCACGATAATTATTATAAACGTCAGGACAATGTGCCGTTTGAAGAGCGTGTAAAGGTGAACTACGACCACCCCGCTTCTCTTGAAACAGATTTGCTGACTGAACATCTTGAGGCACTCAAAAGGGGCGAGAGCATAGAATCTCCCGTTTATGATTTTTCAAAGCATAACCGCTCGAATGAAAAAATTATTATCGAGCCGAAAGCTGTTATCATTGTCGAGGGAATTTTGCTTTTTAACGACGAAAGACTGAGGGAATTGTGCGATTTGAAAATTTATGTGGAAGCAGATGCGGACGAGAGAATTTTGAGGAGAATTATCCGTGACACCGAAGAGAGGGGCAGAGATATAAAGGGAATAATCAGCCAGTACCTCACAACGGTGAAGCCCATGCATTATTTGTACGTTGAACCGACAAAATCGCTTGCGGATATAGTTATCAACAGCGGAATGAACGACATAGCCTTTGAGCTTGTCTCAAGAAAAATCAGCGAAATTCTTGGGGAAAAAGCAAATTAACCGACAAACAGGCGGCGGTTAGGTATATTGCCGTGAAATATTCTCGCTTAGTGAAAAACACGAAGATTTTCAAGAAAAGCTAAGACACAAAAATCGGCTCGGATGTATAAAATGAACAGTTTTTTTAATCAGTTAAAGAGAAGTTCATATTTTTTTAGAAAAAAGCTAAACTTTTTTACTAAAAATACTTGATTGTTTTAGTCATTATGTGTAAAATATTCTTATGTAAATTTTGACAAATGTTTTTAAGCTTTGACCCGTTGTCAAGCTTATTTTATGTCCGTTATGAAAATCATTGCATATCGGAATGTGTGAAAATTGTGTTAAGGAGCTGTAGTTTATGTCCAATAGATTATTTCAGGGAGTAATTCATCAGATGAAGGATTCCGTAGACCGCACTATGGGTATCATCGATGAGTCGGCAATCATCATCGCTTGCAGTGAACTGAGCAGAATAGGTGAGGTTTACGACGGAATTGCCGAGGAGAGCTTTAATTCAAGTGAGCCGTACATGGTTAACGGCTATACCTTCAAGTCCTTCGGAACGGTTCAGCATTCGGAGTATGCCGTTTTCGTTAACGGTACAGACCCTGAGGCGGTGAAGTACGTCAATCTTCTTGCCGTTTCCATGGGTATGATTAAGCAGTATTATGACGAGAAATACGACAGATCTAACTTTATCAAGAATGTTATTCTCGATAATATTCTTCCGGGCGATATCTATATCAAGTCAAGAGAGCTTCACTTTAACAGCGATGTCAGCCGTGTCTGCATGCTCATCAAGCTTCCGGGAAATCAGGAGTTCTCCGTTTTCGATGTTCTCCAGAATCTCTTCCCGGATAAGAACAAGGACTTTGTCATAAATGTCAATGAGACAGACATTGTACTCGTAAAGGAAATCAAGCCGAATATCGAGTCTAAGGATATCGACCAGCTTGCAAACTCTATCGTAGACACACTTTCAAGCGAGTTCTATACACGTTGCTATGTCGGTATCGGTACTGTTGTTGAGGGCATGAAGGATCTTGCAAGAAGCTTCAAGGAAGCTCAGATTGCGCTTGATGTCGGAAAGGTATTCGATACAGACAAGAACATAGTAAGATATGATAACCTCGGAATCGCAAGACTTATCTATCAGCTTCCCACAACTCTTTGCGATATCTTCTTAAGAGAAGTATTCAAGAAGGGCAGCATTGAGTCGCTCGATCACGAGACACTATTTACAATTCAGAAGTTCTTCGAGAACAACCTGAATGTTTCCGAGACCTCGAGAAAGCTTTTCGTTCACAGAAACACACTTGTTTACCGTCTTGAGAAAATCAAGAAAATCACAGGCCTTGACCTTCGTGAGTTTGAGGACGCTATCGTGTTTAAGGTAGCACTCATGGTTAAAAAGTACCTTTCATCGGGTCCCGCTAAGTTCTAAACACTGAAAATTTCACCGAAAAACCGCCTTTTCGTATATGATAAGGCGGTTTTTGCAATAAAATTGCAAACATTAGACAGTATTGTTTGATTTTTTGTTCCAAGTAGAGTATACTTCTAATGATATACAAAGAAGTACTAAATTGTGAAAGGAAGTAATTATGTCATCAGTTATTGAATTTCGAGGCGTCTCGAAAGTTTATAATAACGGAACTGAAGCCCTGCACAACATTAATCTTCAGATAGAAAAGGGAGAATTTGTTTTTATCGTCGGTTCTTCGGGTGCAGGTAAAAGTACGTTTACCAAGCTAATCACCTGTGAAGAGAGACCGACAAGCGGTGAGCTTTATGTTGCGGGAGATGAGGTTTCCAAAATTCCGCAGAGAAAAATTCCGTATGTCAGAAGAAAAATGGGAATTGTTTTCCAGGATTTCCGACTCATTGAGCACATGACAGTTTACGATAACGTTGCGTTTGCCATGCGTGTTGTCGGCGCTTCGGGAAGAACAATAAAAAAGAGAGTTCCTTATATTTTAAGCCTTGTCGGACTTCAGCATAAGGCAAAGCATTTGCCCAGTGAGCTTTCGGGCGGTGAGAGACAGCGTGTCGGTTTGGCAAGAGCACTTGTCAATAACCCGTCGCTTATCATTGCCGATGAGCCGACAGGAAACATTGACCCAGCACTTTCGTTCGAAATTGTCGACCTGTTGGCTGAAATCAACCGCAGAGGAACAACCATTCTTATGGTTACTCATGAGCATTCGCTTGTTAAGCATTTCCACAAGAGAATCATTCAGATTCACGGCGGACAGATTGTAGCCGATACGGCTGCCATTGCGGCTCAGCAGGAGGTTCAGGACACTGAGGAGCACTACGACGAGAAGACGGACGAGACCTACGAGAATTATTCTTCTCCGAATTCCGATTTGCCTGATGTTCCGACAGACGCTCCGAGCGTGAATGAATCCATGCCCGATTTTGAAATCGAGGATGAGTCGGCATTCGCTCCCAAAAAAGAGTTTAAAAATTACATACCTTCTGATGAGGAAGAATTTTCCTTCGAGGATATTTCTTCCGATAACACCGCAAAAAAGGAGGATAAATAATGAGAAGCTTCTGGTATCTTTTAAAAGAAGGCTTTGCGGGCCTGAGAAAGAACAAGACCATGAGTATTGCCTCTGTTGCGGTTCTTATTTCGTGTCTTCTTCTTACGGGCGTTGCTCTTGCTCTTTCGCTTAACATATCCACTACGATGGATTCTATCGAGGGAAACAACCAGATTACCGTGTTTCTGACAGACGGACTTCCGCAGATTTCCGCAATTCAGGTAGGTGAGAAGATAAGAGCAAACGAGAATGTCGCAGACTGCTCATTCATCGCAAGAGACGATGCATTGGCAGACGTTATGGAATCTCTCGGAGACGACGGCTCAATCCTTGACGGACTTGACGGTGAGGACAACTTCCTTCCCGATTCCTACAAGATAAGCCTTGCGGATCTCAGCAAATATGACGAGACAATAAGCGAGATTCAGGCAATCGACGGTGTTGACCACATCACCGACTACAGCAATATTGCAAACAAGCTTAATAACCTTGACAGACTTTTCAAGTATGCAAGCTTGGCAATTGTTGTCGTTCTCGGACTTGTTTCTCTTTTCATCATCTCCAATACGGTCAGAGTTACAATCTTCTCGAGAAGAGTTGAGATTAACATTATGAAATCTGTCGGTGCAACAAATATGTTCGTCAGAATACCGTTCATTGTCGAGGGTGTTTTAATCGGACTTATTTCGGGTGCCGTGTCGGTTTCGATTTTGCTTTTTGCTTATGCTAAAATCACTGAGGTTGTCTACAGCATTGTTCCGTTCCTTACGGTCTTCAATATTGACCCGTACAAGTGGTACATTGTTGCAGCATACCTGATTATCGGCGCACTCTTCGGAATGCTCGGCGGTGTATTCTCACTCGGAAAGTACTTGAGACGCGAGGGCGAAGACGCAATCCTCTGATTGCATGCACTAATCAAAAATGTTCAAAAGCTTCCAAAAAGGCGAATGTCTTTTGGAAGCTTTTTTGTGCTTTAAAACGATTGTTAAGTAATTGTCATTCGCATAGTGTGTAAAAATCTCATAGCCTCAGGTTATAACTATATTCGTTTTGACTATTTTTAATATGAAAACTTGGGTGCTACAATGAAATCAGGCAATCTACTCTTAGTTAACGGGAGAACGAAAATGTGACAAAGTTCTCCCACCTGTAAGGGCAGAGTGCTTTGAAGCTTAAGGAGGATACAGGAAGTGGCATTACATATTATAGACGAGGCAAACAGATGCCTTAATTGCAAAAAACCGATGTGCCGTGAGGGCTGTCCGGTTCATACCCCGATACCGCATATAATCGAGATGTTCAAGGAAAACAGACTTATGGAAGCGGGCGAGGAGCTTTTTAAAAACAATCCGATGTCTGTTATATGTGCGACAGTCTGCAATCACGAGAATCAGTGCGCAGGACATTGCGTGCTCGGAAAAAAGGGTAATCCCGTTCATTTTTCGATAATCGAGCAGTATATTTCCGATATGTACCTTGAGCGAATGAAGGTGGAGAAAAAAGAGAAAAAGAACATAAGAGCAGCCGTTATCGGTTCCGGCCCGGCAGGCATGACCGCAGCGATTAAGCTTGCTGAAGAGGGCTATGATGTGACAGTTTTCGAGTGGAAGGATAAAATCGGCGGAATCATGCGTTACGGTATCCCTGAGTTCAGACTTCCGAAAACCGTGCTCGACCGCTACAAAACTAGAATGGATGAGCTTGGAATTCAGATAAGACCGAACACAACAATAGGTGCGGTATTCAACATCGACGATTTGTTCAGAGACGGTTATTCCGCCGTGTTCATCGGAACAGGCACGGGAAAGCCGAGAAATCTCGGAATTCAGGGCGAGTGCCGAGGAAATGTTCATTTTGGTATAGACTATCTTGCGAATGCTTCGTCATATAAGCTTGGCAAAAGGGTGGCGGTTATCGGTATGGGCAACGCCGCAATGGACGTAGCAAGAACGGCACTGAGAAACGGTGCAGAGCACGTTTCGCTTTACGCAAGAGGAAAGGGTGTCACGGCAAGCTCGCACGAGGTTTCTTATGCAACGCTTGACGGGGCAGAATTTATCTTTGGAATGCAAATAGTGTCTATCAATGATAAGGGACCGGTTTTCAGAAAGACAATTTTAGATGAAAACGGAAAGGTTGTCGGTGAAGAGGACGAGCTCATTCAAGTTGAAGCCGATTCCACCATTATATCAATCAGTCAGGGCCCGAGAAAGAAGCTTGTCAGAACGACCTTCGGACTTGAGACCAATGAAAAGGGACTCCTCATTATTGATGATAACTATATGACAACAAAGCCGGGCGTTTTTGCCGCAGGCGATGTTATTACAGGCTCAAAAACCGTTGTCCATGCGGTTGACGGAGCAAAGAAGGCAGCCGAAGCTATGATAGCTTATATGGAAAAGACTGCCGAATGATAAAGATTACAAGTTGCTGATAAGCACACAATAGATACACTTCCCATTAACCGTCTGTACGATCCCCCGTACGGGCGGTTAAAGCTTTGTGTGTGTTAGAAAGAATGCCGAATTGTCCGATAAAACCGCAATATTTTGAACTGTACAATTGACAATTTACCTAAGTTAAATTATAATATATTATCTGTAAGCTGACCTATAGTCTGCTAAAAAGATGATTAAATTGAAAGGGAAGTAGTCACGGCTACTTAACGGTGAAATAAATGGCAAAACAGTATTTTGTTACAGAAGAAGGTAAACAGGCACTCGAAAAAGAGTACGAGCAGCTGGTTACAGTCGGAAGAAAGGAAGCAGCCGAGAAGCTTAAAGTAGCAAGAAGCTTCGGTGACCTTTCCGAGAACTCCGAGTACGATGAGGCTAAGAACGACCAGGCTATCCTTGAGGCAAGAATTGCAGACCTCGAGGTTATGCTCAAGAACGCAGTTATCGTTAACGAGGATGAGATTGACTCCACAGTCGTTAACGTAGGTTCTTTTGTTAAGGTTAATGTTGAGAGACCGAACGGCGAGCTCAGAACAAACAAAATCTATGAAATCGTAAGCACAAATCAGGCAAATCCGAGACTTGATAAGATAAGCGACGATTCACCAATCGGCAAGGCTTTAATGGGCAAGAAGGTCGGTGCTGTCGTTGAGGTTGAGACACCAAGAGGAGTAAGCAAGCTTATCATCATCGATGTAAGCCGTGATAAGATAGAGCAGGAGAATAAGTATGGCGAATAATAATGCTAATAACGCTCAGCAGGATTTAAACCAGCTTCTTAAGAACAGAAGAACCAAGCTTCAGAATCTTCAGGACGCAGGCAAGGATCCATTTCAGATTACAAGTTATGACCAGACTCATCACACAGATGAGGTAAAGGCACTTTATACAGCTCATGAAGAGGAGCTTCTCGCAGGCAGAGAGCCTGTTAATGTCGAGGGACTCGATGAGCAGGCTGCAAAGGAAGCAGTAAATAACGATTATAACGAGCGCAGAGCAATCATGGACGCAAGTCCGATTAATGTTTCTGTAGCAGGAAGAATGATGTTCAAGCGTGTTATGGGTAAGGCATCATTCTGTAACCTTAAGGACCTCAAGGGTTCTGTGCAGGTTTATGTAGCACGTGACGCAGTCGGCGAGGAGTCCTATGCAGACTTTAAGAAGGCTGATATCGGCGATATCTACGGCGTAAAGGGCTATGCCTTTAGAACAAAGACAGGTGAAATCTCCATTCACGCAGAGGAGCTCACACTTCTCTCCAAGAGCCTCCAGATCCTCCCCGAGAAGTTCCACGGCTTGACAGATACCGACACTCGTTATCGTCAGAGATATGTCGACCTCATCATGAATGATGACAGCAAGGATGTCTTCCTCAAGAGATCGAAGATTATTCGTGAGATAAGAAATTTCCTCGATGCAAGAAACTTCATCGAGGTTGAAACTCCTACTCTCGTTTCAAATGCTGGCGGTGCGGCTGCAAGACCGTTTGAAACACATTATAACGCTCTTGACGAGGACGTTAAGCTCAGAATTTCTCTCGAGCTTTACCTCAAGAGACTTATTGTCGGCGGACTCGAGAGAGTTTTCGAGATCGGCAGAGTTTATCGTAACGAGGGCGTTGATACAAGACATAACCCTGAGTTCACACTTATGGAGCTTTATCAGGCATATACCGACTATAACGGTATGATGGAGCTCACAGAGAGCATGTTCCGTTATCTCGCAGAGAAGGTTTGCGGTACAACTCAGGTTCAGTATGGCAACAATATTCTCGACTTCGGCAAGCCTTTCAGAAGACTTACCATGAACGATGCAATCAAGGAGTACGCAGGCATCGATTTTGACGCAGTCAAGACGGACGAAGAGGCAAAGAAGCTTGCAGACGAGCACCATATCGAGTACGAGGCAAGACACACAAAGGGCGATATTATCAATCTTTTCTTTGAGGAATATTGCGAGAAGAACCTCATTCAGCCGACATTTATCATGGATCATCCGCTTGCTATTTCTCCGCTTACGAAGAAGAAGCCGACAGATCCCGAGAAGGTTGAGAGATTTGAGCTTTTCATCAACACATGGGAGATGTGCAACGCATACTCCGAGCTTAACGATCCGATAGACCAGAGAGAGAGATTTGCACAGCAGGATGCAAACGCTGCCGCAGGCGACGAGGAGGCACAGCACACAGACGAGGACTTCCTCAATGCGCTTGAAATCGGTATGCCACCAACAGGCGGCATTGGCTACGGCATCGACAGACTTGTAATGCTCCTCACAAACAGCCCGGCGATTAGGGATGTGTTACTCTTCCCGACAATGAAGACATTAGAGAAGTAAAACACTCAGAATCCCAGTGTTTTAGCGGTTTTTGAGGTATGAAACAACAGAAAAACCTAC
Organism: Lachnospiraceae bacterium; assembly: GCA_963597005.1. Classification (GTDB taxonomy): domain Bacteria; phylum Bacillota; class Clostridia; order Oscillospirales; family Acutalibacteraceae; genus SIG603. The sequence continues at coordinate 39 of CAVBOS010000084.1, read as the reverse complement.
ACCAATACACCAATTTTACACCAATTGATGCAGGAAGTT
>CAVBOS010000083.1:0-8682 GCA_963597005.1 Lachnospiraceae bacterium | reverse complement strand
GCCCATACCTCTTCTGTGATGTGCGGAGCAAAGATATTGAGAAGAATTGTGTATGTTGCAAGCTCTTTTCTCGTGATAGAGCCCTTAGCGGTAATCTCGTTGATGAGAGCCATGAGAGTAGCGATAGCCGTGTTGAACTTGAGGTTCTCGCAGTCATCGTTTACCTTCTTGATAGTCTTGTGGAACGAAGCCTCAAGCTCTGGGCTGTATTCATCGCCGTCAACAAGAATATCCTGAAGATTCCAGTAACGGTCAACAAGTCTGCGGCATCCCTTGATTCCGCTTGTGCTCCACGGAGCGGCTTTCTCAAAGTCACCGATGAACATCTCGTAAAGTCTCAAAGTATCAGCGCCGTAAATATCAACCATTTCATCCGGGTTGACAACATTTCCTCTGGACTTGGACATCTTCTGTCCGTCCTCACCGAGAATCATGCCGTGGCTTGTTCTCTTCATGTAAGGCTCTTTTGTAGGAACCTCACCGATGTCATAGAGGAACTTATGCCAGAAACGGCTGTAAAGAAGGTGAAGTGTTGTGTGCTCCATTCCGCCGTTATACCAGTTAACAGGTGACCAGTACTTGAGAGCATCCTTGGAAGCGAATGCATCATCATTGTGCGGATCCATATAGCGTAAGAAATACCAAGAAGAACCAGCCCACTGCGGCATGGTGTCTGTCTCTCTCTTTGCGGGGCCGCCGCAGCAAGGACAAGTCGTGTTGACCCAATCGGTCATAGCTGCAAGCGGAGACTCGCCGTTGTCTGTCGGCTCATAAGAATCAACCTTAGGAAGAACGAGCGGAAGCTCCTTCTCGTCAACGGGAACATATCCGCACTTGTCGCAAATGACAATCGGAATCGGTTCGCCCCAATATCTCTGACGTGAGAAGACCCAGTCTCTGAGCTTGAAGTTAACCTTTGCCTTGCCTATGCCCTTCTCCTCAAGATACTTCTTTATTTCAACCTTTGCCTCTTCAACGGAAAGTCCGTCAAGGAAGCCGGAATTAACCATTACGCCTGTTGCGCAGTCTGTGAATGCCTCTTTGTTGACATCCTCGCCGCCCTTAACAACCTCGACAATCGGAAGATCAAACTTCTTAGCAAACTCCCAGTCACGTGTGTCGTGTGCAGGAACAGCCATGATTGCACCTGTGCCGTAAGAAACAAGAACATAATCGGAAATGAAAATCGGAATTTCCTTGCCTGTAAGCGGATTGATAGCCTTTACGCCCTCAAGCTTAACGCCTGTCTTATCCTTGGCAACCTCGGTACGCTCGAAATCGGACTTCTTTGCAGCCTCAGCCTGGTAAGCCTTAATTTCATCAATATTTCCGAGAACATCTGCCCACTTCTCGATATAAGGATGCTCAGGTGAGATAACCATATATGTAGCACCGAAAAGTGTATCAGGTCTTGTTGTGTAAACTGTTAATGTGTCGCCCTCTGTTGTCTTAAAGTCAGCCTCTGCGCCCTCGCTTCTTCCGATCCAGTTCTTCTGCTGTGCCTTAACTCTCTCGGGATAATCAACGAGATCGAGATCATCGATAAGCTTCTGTGCATATGCTGTGATTTTGAGCATCCACTGAGACTTATCCTTATGAACAACCTCACTGCCGCATCTCTCGCAAACTCCGTTTACAACCTCTTCGTTTGCAAGAACGCACTTACAGGAAGTACACCAGTTAACATTCATTTCCTTCTTGTAAGCAAGACCGTGCTTGAAAAGCTGGAGGAAAATCCACTGTGTCCACTTGTAGTACTTCGGATCTGTTGTGTTTATCTCACGGCTCCAGTCGAATGAAATACCGAGAGACTGAATCTGCTGCTTGAATCTTGCAACATTCTTTGCGGTAACATCGGCAGGGTGAACGTGGTTTTTAATAGCGTAATTCTCTGTCGGAAGTCCGAATGCGTCCCATCCGATCGGATAGAGAACGTTATAGTTCTGCATTCTTCTTTTTCTTGCGATAACGTCAAGAGCGGTGTACGGTCTCGGGTGACCTACGTGAAGTCCCTGTCCGGACGGATAAGGGAACTCGATAAGAGCATAGAATTTTTCCTTGTCAGAGGACTCCTCGGCATGGAAAACGCCCTTCTCTTCCCACACCTTTTGCCATTTTGGCTCTACAACCTTATGGTTATACTTCAATTTACTTCATTCCTTTCAGAGAATTATTCTGTTTTATAATCAATCTCTATCTCAACTCCGTCGCTCCAGAGATGGTCAAGATCATAATAATCACGTGCGTCTGTTGTGAATACGTGAACGAGAACTGTTCCGTAGTCAAGCAAAATCCAGCCGTTGGAACGGTATCCCTCGACTGCGTAAGGTGCAACTCCCTCGGTCTTCAATTTCTCCTCGACATTGTCGGCAAGAGCCTGAACCTGAGTTGAGCTTGTACCGCTGGCAACAACAAAGTAATCGCAAAGTGAAGAAATTTCCTCAACCTTAATCACCTTGATGTTCTGTGCCTTTTTATCATCAAGCAGCAATGCCGCTTTTGTTGCAATTTCAATAGGTGTCATATATATTTACCTCTCATAACGCTCATCACAGCGTCATTATATGCGTCAAATGTATCTGAAATTATGGCTTTTTCGTTTTGTGCAAGCTCGCTTATCGTAAAGGATAAGCCCTCGATTATTGCTTTGTCAAGGCTTTCCTTTGCTATCGCCCTCATTTTGTCCACACCCTTGTAGTCACGGTCATCGGAAATAAAATCTGCTATAAAAACAACCTTTTCCATAAGCGTCATGTCCTTTTTTCCGCTTGTGTGCCATCTTATCGGGCTGATAATTTCGGGGTCTTTAATGTCAAGCTCGTGCTCAACATACGCCGCACCGCTTATCTGATGCCAAAGATTTGGGGTTACCGCCTCAATATCGTTTAGTATTATACCAAAGCGATTCATAATTTTCAACTGCTCGTCCTTCGGTGTATCCTTCATAATGTCATGAAGAATTCCCGCAATCTCGGCTTTCTCTTGGTCTGCCCCGTATTTCTTCGCCAGTCGCTTTGCCGCTTTCGCAACCTCGCAGGAATGGTGATACCTTTTATCGGACAAATGCGGCTTAATTATTTTCTGATATTCCTTAACACTAAGCAAGCTTCCACCTCAAACGTACAATTTGTTTTTCTCGATATAATCGGCTACCTTTTCGGGAACGATACTCCTGAATAGGCTATCCCTGTTTTTAACGGAATTTCTCACCTCGGTAGATGAAATCTGCATACACGGAGCATTGATAATCTCGGTTTTTGCATAGGGGAACTTATCTTTAAGCTCCACCTCGTGCTTAAGCATTTTTTCGTACCCCATCGGAGTTCTCGGAATACCTAAAATCACGGCTTCTTTGAGAATTTCTCCGCCTTTGTACCACTTATCGACCGTCAGGAACATATCCTCGCCCATCATAAGATAAAATTCATCCTTGGGATAAATCTCTCTTAACTGCTTAAGCGTGTCCACCGTGAAGCTTTTATTCTCACGCTTTAATTCAATATCGGAAATTTCCGCATCAACAAAGCTGTCTTCAAGCGCAAGCCTTATCATATCGATTCTCTTGTCAGCCGTGATAAGTCCCTCGGCTTCCTTGTGGGGCGGCTGCTTGGTCGGAATTATGAGCACCTTGTCAAAATGGATTTTCGAGCAAAAGGTCTCGAGAATTTTGACGTGAGCCGAATGAATCGGATTAAACGTACCGCCGTAAATTCCTATTTTCATTTCTTTTTTGCTTTTGGAAGAACGATAACGGGATCCTTGTCCTTCTTCTTATAAAGAACGAACTTGGAGCCGATAACCTGTACGACCTCACTGCCCGTCTCCTCTGCGAGTTTGTCTGCCGCCTCTCTCGGTGAAATCGGAGAAGTCTCGACAAGAACCTTTCCCTTAATAAGCTCTCTTGCGGCAAGTGCATCCGCCGTCTGAACTGTTACCTCAGGAGTGAGTCCGTTTTTTCCTATCATAACTATTGTCTCGTAATCTGTTGCAAGTGAGCGAAGAAATGCTCTCTGTTTACTTGTTAGCATTATATTAAATTTACCTCGTTTTCAAATATTCGTTTAATTTTCCATAGAAGCTCTGAAGTGCCTTTCCTCTGTGGGAAATACTGTCTTTTTCTTCATCGCTCATCTCGGCAAAGGTCTTTGAGCCGACTGCGAAAATCGGATCGTAGCCGAAGCCGTTGTCGCCTCGAAGCTCCTCTGTTATTTTGCCCATGCATCTTCCCGAGGCCTCGATTTTATCGCCGTTCGGAAAAACACAGCAAATTGCCGCCTCAAAGTAAGCGTCTCTCTTCTCCTCAGGCACACCGTTCATTTTCTCGAGTACGGTCTTTTTTCTCTGACCCTCGGGGGCATATCTTGCCGAATAAACTCCCGGCTCTCCACCAAGATACTCAATGCAAAGTCCCGAATCGTCGGCAACGGACGGAAGTCCCGTCTCCTTGCAAGCGGACTGAGCCTTGATGAATGCGTTTTCGGCAAAGGTTTTTCCCGTCTCCTCAGCCTCGGTCAAATCAGCCGTGACAAGCTCGACTCCGATCGGCTCAAGTATTCTCTCAAACTCTTTGATTTTGTTTTTATTGTGTGAAGCTATTACAAATTTCATTTAATTATCTCTTGTGAAAAGAGCCCTCGCAAAGTCACTCGGAATGAACGGCTGTAAATCGTCTATCTGCTCGCCTACGCCGATATATTTAACGGGTAGTCCGAGTTCCTCCATAATCGGAATGACAACGCCGCCCTTTGACGTACCGTCAAGCTTTGTCAGAACAATACCCGTGATTCCCGCAGCTTTCTGGAACTCTCTTGCCTGATTAACGGCATTCTGTCCAGTTGTGGCGTCAAGCACAAGCAAAACCTCTCGGCTGGCATCAGGAAGAACCTTATCGATAGTTCTCGAAATTTTGCCAAGCTCGTCCATAAGATTTTTCTTGTTGTGAAGTCGTCCTGCGGTGTCACAAATAACAATGTCGGTGTTTCTTGCCTTAGCCGCCGCCAATGTGTCGTAGACAACGGAAGCGGGATCTGCGCCCTCACCGTGCTTAATCATAGGAACGCCGGCTCTTTCCGACCAAACCTCAAGCTGTTCGATAGCCGCCGCACGGAATGTGTCGGCTGCGCCAAGCATAACGCTCTTTCCGTCCGCCTTGAAGTTTGCAGCAAGCTTGCCTATTGTCGTAGTTTTTCCTACACCGTTTACACCGATTACGAGAATAACGCTCGGTGTCGTGTCAAGATGAAGCTCTGTGTCACCCGAAACGAAATCGGAAACAACCTCCTCGAGAAGATCCATAATCATATTCGGATCGGTTATTCCTCTCTCCTTAACACGCTTTCTGAGCTCGTCACAGATTTTCTCGGCACAAACCATACCGACATCACCCATGATGAGAAGTTCTTCAAGCTCCTCAAAAAGCTCCTCGTCTATCTTTGTGAAGGAATGAAGCATAGAAGAAATAGAATTGCTTATGCTGTCTCTTGTTTTCTTCAGTCCCTCTTTGATTTTATCAAAAAATCCCATAGTTTCTCCCCCTTATTCTAAAGTGGCGTCCTTGCTGTCAAGATGTAGCACTCTTGAAATACCGTCGTCCTGCATGGTTACTCCGTAGAGCGAGTCTGCGCTTTCCATAGTTCCTCGTCTGTGGGTTATAACTATGAACTGCGTGTTCTCGTTCATGCGGTGCAAGTAATCTGCAAAACGCTCGACATTCGCATCATCGAGTGCCGCCTCAACCTCGTCCAGCATACAGAACGGAGGTGGGCTGACTTTCATTATAGCAAAATATATAGAAATGGCAATAAGAGCTTTTTCGCCGCCAGACATTGCCTCTATGTTAGATACAACCTTTCCCGGCGGATGAACCTTTATCTCAATTCCCGATGTAAGGATATTTTCTTTGTCGGAAAATTCAAGATATGCGTTACCGCCGCCGAAAAGCTCTCGGAATATTTCCGTAAAGTTTGTGTTTATCTCTTTAAATCGGCGTGCGTACTGCTCTTTCATCTGAACGGTAAGCTCTCCGATAAGCTTGATAAGAGTAAGTCTCGATTTCTCGACATCGGCAATCTGATCTTTAAGGAAATTGTATCTCTCGGATACCTCCTTATATTCAACAACCGCCGCAACGTTTACACTGCCAAGTGCTTTTATCTTAGAACGAAGCTCCGTTAGCCTTCTTCTCGCCTCGGCAAGGTCGGAAATTCTGATTGCCTGTTCCTCAGCCTCTCGTCTTGTCAGCTCATATTCTTCCCAGAGCTTTGCAATCGTCAAATCAAGGTCTTTTTGCAAGGTTTCCTTGCGCTCGTTAAGTCTTGCAAGCTCGAGTCCTATGTTCTCTTTCTTGGAGTTAAGCTCTCTTTCCTTAGTTCGCAGTTCTGCCGACTGCTTTTCGAGAAGATTTCTCTCCTCTGTTATAACGGCAATTTCGTTTGTCTTATTCTCGGAATCGCTCTTTTTGTTTTGCGCACTCTCCCTAAATTCGACAATCTGCTTTTTAAGAGTCTCTATGTGCTCCTTTAGCTGCTCGCACTGAAGCTTCAGCTTTTCTTCGCTTTCTCCGCTCTCCGATTTCCTCGTTTCAAGCGTTTCGATTGCGCTTTCTATCGCATCCTTATCCTTATCGACTGAAATAATATCGATTCTGACATTCTGAAGCTTACTCTGAAGCTCGTTTATATAGCTTGTGTAATTGCTCCTGTCACTTCTTAAATAATCGATTTTTGTGCGAAGCTTGGAAGCGTTCGCCTCAAGCTTTTCCGTTTCACTCTTAAGACTTTCAAGTGCATTTTCAAGCTCTCGTATTCTCGAAAGAGAATCGCTGTTTTCTTTTTCAAGATCGACAAGTCTCTGCTTTGCAGAGTCAATATCTCTCTCGTTTCTCGTAAGCTCTGCACCCAAAAGAAGACGCTTTTCGTTAAGCCTCGATTTCTCCGCATTTGCCAACTCAAGTTCTGCGTTCGCTGCGGCAATTTCCTCAGATAGCTTTTTATATTCCGTATTTTTATCAGCTAAATCTTTTCTTATCTTTTGTGCAAGCTCTTTCAAACGGTTAATTTCGTTTGCACGGTCGAGAAGTCCTGCATTTCTCGCAAGCGAACCGCCCGTAAACGAACCGCCCGCATTGATAACCTGACCGTCCAAGGTAACAATTCTGTTTCTGAAATTAAGCCTTCTTGCGATGGCTGTTGCATTATCGAGAGAATCGCAAACGATAATTCTTCCTAAAAGGAAATTATTTATGTTCTGATAGCGTTCCTCGCATTTAACAAGGTCTGCCGCAAGACCTATAAAACCGTTCATCCCTTCGACTTCACGGGTGGAAATTCTGTTTCCTTTAATAGTCGAAAGCGGTAAAAATGTGGCTCTACCCGCATTTCTTCTTTTCAAAAAAGAAATGGCGTTTCTTGCGTCAGCTTCGGTATCGACAACGATATTCTGAAGACTTGCTCCCAGTGCAATCTCGATTGCAGTGGAGTATTCCGAAGCGGCATGAATAATCTGAGTTACGGGGCCGTGAACACCGTGAATTATACCACGCTCAGCCTCTCGCATAACGGCACGCACGCTCTGAGCAAATCCCTCGTAGTTTTTCTCAAGATCCTCGAGAATTCGTGCACGTCTTTCATGCTCGCCCGCATCGAGGTTCAGCTTATCAAGCTGAGATTTCATCTCGTCACGCTTTTTTGTTCTGAGAGAAAGCTTCATGGTGTAGCCGTCAATAGAGTTGTTTTCGGCAGAAATTTCTTCCTCAGCCTTTTCGATGTCCCTCAGAATAACTTCACGCTCATTCTGAAGAGAAACCAAGGCTTCCTTGCCCTCATTCACAGCCGTACTTATGCTGTCGCCTCTGTTTTTTATCTCGTTTAACGAAGACTCGTCAGCCGAAATCAAAATGCGCTTTTCGGAAATGGCATCGTTAACCTCGTTCAGTTCATTTTGAGCTGTCTCAAGATTATTTCTTATTTCCTCTTCCTCGCTGTGAGATCTCTCGAGCTCGTCACTGAGCGAAACAAATTTCTCGTTTAATTTGCTCTTTTCAGCCTCTTTTTCCTCAAGCTGTTTTCTTTTCTCAAGAAGCTCTGCGTCAATGTCGTCAAATGATGAGCGTAAGGTTTTTAATTCGCTTTCTACTCTCTCAATGTCGCTCTCGTCATGAGTTATATCGTTCTTCAGAACGGATATATTTCCCTCAATCCTTGCCGCCTCTTCCGAAAGTGTCGATGCGGCACTTCTTGCCTGCTCCATTTTAACGGTACAGGCATTCACAGCGTTATAGTTATCCTCTATTGCCTTTGCGACAGTATTTATTTCATTTTCAAGCTTTGAGTAATCTGCTTTGGCAAGAGAAACCTTGTCTTCCTCATTTCTGAGGTCTTTTTCAGACTTTGCGATTTGCTCTGTCCAAATTCCTATCTCAAGCCCACGCTTTTCCTCGTCATACTCAATAAATTTCTGCGCTTTCTCACTCTGAACCTTAAGCGGGCCGACTCTGTCCTCAAGCTCCGATAGAATATCACGAAGTCTGACTAAATTCTCCTCGGTTTTGTCAAGCCGTCTTTCGGACTCCTCTTTTTTGTAGCGAAAACGGGAAATTCCCGCCGCCTCCTCGAAGACCTCTCGTCTGTCCTCGCTCTTAACGCTTACTATCGAGTCTATTTTTCCCTGTCCAATCATGGAGTA
>CAVBOS010000082.1:0-8727 GCA_963597005.1 Lachnospiraceae bacterium | reverse complement strand
AGCCTGATAATATCTCGAGTTGATTATCTGAGCCTGACGAAGCATCTCTGTTATCGTGACTGTCGTGACAAGGCTGGTGCCCTTGAGCATTGATATAAGTGAGTTTGAAAGTGCGGGGAAAGCTACTCTGAATGCCTGCGGCAGAACTATTCTGTACATTATCTGAAAATAGGAAAGTCCGACGCACTGACCCGCCTCAAGTTGTCCCACGGGAACGGACTCGAGTGCACCTCTCACGCTCTCTGCCATATATGCGCCCTCGTTAAAAGAAAGAACGATTATTGCCGAGGGAATCGGATCGAGCATAATTCCCACACTCGGCAGTCCGTAGAACACAACATAAAGCTGAACAAGCATAGGCGTTCCTCGAATAAGCCAAATATAGAATCGGCAAATATTCTTTAGAACGGGAACCTCGGCATACTGAATCATCGCAACGACAACCGAGATTATCAGTGCAAAGAAAAAAGAAACTATCGTAAGCGGAACAGTAACCTTAATTCCAGCAGATAATATTTTGGGAAAGGACTCTACAAGTATAGTCCACAATCTTTCGTTCATTTTTACCTCCCCCCGACAGCTACTGTCGGTTAAGTATTTCTGTCACTCTCTGAGTGCACATTGCATTTAACACGGGATAGAGCTCCACCATTCTTTTGAAAGAAACTCTCGAAAACGCTTCTCTCGACGGTATTTTCTCGCTGTCGCACCACATTCGGTAGGTGTAGCCGACCCATTCGGCAAGGCAATAACAAATCTCTTCCTTTTTGGGCGGCACAAAACAGACCGACAGTATTTCATCAAGAATATATGCTTCTCCCATGCATTCTATCGAATCTCCGAAAAAATCAAGCCACTTTGCCTGTTCGGATGTCATAAAAGCCTTTGTGAAAGCCTCGGCGTCAAGCCCCGCCATAACAGCTCGCCTGAATATTCTCCCCTGAAGCTTGGCGCGGTCTCTCAAAACAGCCTCGTTCATGATTTTCCTCCGATTATCTCATCGAGAAATCTTCCGTTTCGTCTGTTCTCACGCCATATTTCTTCGAGAGCATCAATAGCTTTTTTCCTCGACTCGATATTGTCGCCGCAAATAGACCGTCTCTCCTCGCCGCTGAGCGGCTTTTCGCCAACGATTTCTATGTTGTCAGCCGCCTTTTGCGTAAGTGCAACATACTGCTTTGCCGCCGTTTCACAGCTTGGCAGACACTTTATCAATGCAGCGTCGGTTATCTCGCCGTCAAAAAATCTGTCAAGTGCCACAGCCGTTTTCTCGTCCACAGCCGCTCCGATGAGCAAATCGTAATTTTCGGATAATGCACTCATTCTCCCATAGACGCTAGAATCTTTATAAGAATCAAGCTTACCACGATTGAATCCGACAAAAAACACCCAGTCCATGAGAACATCAAGATCTAATATCTTTAGATTCGAAAGACTCATGTTAAGCGTATAAAGTCTTGCCTCGCCCGTGCCGCAAATGAGCGTTTTTGCCGTGCACGGTGAATCATACATATAAAATCCGCTTCCGAAATCGCAGTGGCAATGGCTTTTCGGTGTGATTTTCTCGGAAAGAGTCCCCCTCGTTCCGTGGTAAAGCGTGACGGTTTCATCGGAAACCACCTCGCTCATATCTTCAAAGCGTGAGAAATCTATTCCGTTCTCCCGACACAGCGACTTAATCGCCGATACCGCTATTGACGACGGCTCGCATCTGCCCTTTTCCCATCGGTTGATGGTAGCAAAGCACACGCCAAGCTTCTGACCGAGCTCACACTGACTGAGTCCGAGCTGCATTCGGATTTCCCTTATCATATCGGGTGACTTCATAGAATTCTCCTTTCTTTATTTCTAATATAAAATTAATTCATCACTTGAAATAAAAACGATTTATTTCAAGTATGTTATATTTTGATTCGGAATATAACATCTGTTGCTATAAATTATAACATCTATCATCATTTTGTCAATAAGCATTTTATCGAAATAAAAAAGCACAGCAAAACTCGCATTACCTACTTTATCGATATGTATTATAATTGTTTTGGATTGTACTCTTTTCATTTTCGATTGTCAAGCTTATTTTCGTAAAAGAAAATGAAGCACTTAAATTCATCGGTGCTTCATTGATAAATTACATGTTAATTTTTTTAATCGTCGCTTTGGTCGCATTTGCGGTGTATTGCCTCTGTTCCCGCCGCTATTGCCTCCTCATAATATCTGCACTTGCGGTTAACAAAGTCGAGAGTTTCCTTTATTTCTTCCATTTGCTTTTCAACCTCGGCTTTTCTTGCGAGAATTATCTCGTATCTTTCGTTTAGAGACTCGTCCCCCAGAGCCAAAAGAGAGATATATTCCTGAATATCCTTAATCGGCATACCTGTTTTCTTTAGGCAGGCAATAAGTCTTAGCATAGACATATCCTCCTCGGAAAAGGCACGGTAGCCCGATTCTCTTCTCGAAATATTCGGAAGAAGTCCCTGTTTGTCGTAAAAACGAAGTGTGCTTGGCGTGACATTCATGATTTCCGCCGCCTGTTTGATAGAATATGCCATATTTCACCTCAAGAAAATAATAAAAGCTATTGACTTTAACCCTAAGTTTAATGTTAAACTATATTCGTAAAAAAATCAAGACGAAAACCGGTCTTGAAAGTGTATGTTATAATGTTACAGTATTTTGTTTTTGAAAATTTAAGGAGGAACAAAAATGTTTGAGGATGTTTTTACTTCTAAGAAAAAATTAGGCTACGGTCTTATGAGACTTCCGACAATCGACCCCAACGATGCGGGCAGCGTCGACATCGAGAAGGTAAAGGATCTCGTTGACGCATTCATCAAAGAGGGCTTCACCTACTTTGATACTGCATGGATGTACAATGCTTTCCAGTCGGAAAATGCCGTAAAAGCAGCATTAACGAGCCGTTATCCCCGTGACGCTTACACCCTCGCAACCAAGCTTCACTCCGGTTTTATCAAGTGCTATGAGGATGCCGACAAGGTATTCAACGAGCAGAGAAACAAGACGGGCGTAGATTATTTCGATTACTACCTCGTTCACGATGTAAACTCCCACTCCGTTGAGGTTTACGATAAATTAGACATTTGGTCATGGATTCAGCAGAAAAAAGCAGACGGACTCGTCAAGCACATAGGATTTTCTTTCCATGACGGCCCTGAGCTTCTCGATAAGCTTCTCACAGAGCACCCGTTCTTCGAGTTCGTTCAGCTTCAGATTAACTATCTCGACTGGGAGTCGGCCGGCGTTCAGTCAAGAAAGTGTTATGAAGTAGCGGTTAAGCACGGCAAGCCCGTCATCACCATGGAGACCGTCAAGGGCGGAACTCTCTCGAACATCTCGCCCGAGGCTGAAAAGGTATTCAAGGACTACAATCCCGACATGAGCGTTTCTTCATGGGCAGTTCGCTTTGCGGCATCTCTCGAAAACGTCAAGATTGTTCTTTCGGGCATGACAACCATGGATCAGCTTCAGGACAACATGAGCTATATGAAAGACTTCAAGCCGCTTAGCGATGAGGAACAGGCTCTTGTAAAGAAGGTCACCAAGATTATCGAGAGCGAAAACGCAATTCCTTGTACGGGCTGTTCCTATTGCACTGACGGATGCCCCATGCAGATTGCAATTCCAAAGTATTTCTCAGCTTACAACGGCGAGAAAAAGGAAAATCCTGACGGAAAGAAGCCGTGGACGGCATCTCAGTCCTACTATGACAACATATCAAAGAATTTCGGCAAGGCAAGCGAATGCATCGAATGCGGTCAGTGCGAGGGTATCTGCCCACAGCATCTTCCGATTATCGACTACTTAAAGCAGGTTGCCGAGACATTTGAGAAGGACTGATAACATGAAAGTTTTACTTATCAACGGCAGTCCCAAAAAGAACGGGAATACTGCTACCGCCCTGAATGAGATGATTAAGGTTTTCACCAAAGAAGGCATCGAAACAGAGCTTATTCACATAGGCAATAAAGACATCAGGGGCTGTATAGCCTGCAAAAAGTGCACAGAGCTCGGAAAATGTGTCTTTGACGACATTGTCAACGAAGTCGCTCCGAAGTTCGAGGAGGCAGACGGTATAGTTCTCGGAACACCTGTTTATTACGCAAGCCCAAACGCAACGGCAATTGCCTTTGCCGACAGACTTTTCTATTCAACGCCGTTTTCAAAGGCAATGAAGGTCGGTGCCGCCGTAACGATAGCAAGGCGTGGCGGAAACACAGCCACATTTGATGTGATGAACAAGTATTTCTCGATTTCAAATATGCCCATTGCCACAAGCTCCTACTGGAATATGGCGCACGGTGCCACACCGGGAGAAGCCGCTCAGGATGCCGAGGGTATGTACACCATGAGAACCTTGGCACTGAACATGAGTTTTCTCATCAAATCTATAGCCTTAGGAAAGAAGGAATTCGGCTTGCCCGAGTACGGCGAGAGAACCGCCACCAATTTCATCAGATAACACCCCTATACCATACACTTTAGAAAAAGAGAGAAGAAACGGCTTTTTGCCTTTCTTCTCTCTTTTTTCGGTTAGGTTTGTGTTTTTGTATCTAACGTCGTGTAATTTTCAGATATCCCCGTAGGGGCGATCTTTGATCGCCCTTGAACCAAGATGGTTTAGGGGATATTTTTTTAAATTGTCTTTTCTATTCTAAATTTATCTTTGCGTGAATAAGTCGGCTGCTTCGGTCAACTACGGGCGTTCCGCCCTAAAAATGCTACGCATTTTTGGTTTCCCTTATCAGCCTATCTCTTTTTTATTCGCTTCGCTCTGTTTTTTCGTTTTTAGCTGCTGCTATTTATTTCTCTCGTGGGCTCTGCCCACACCCGCACGCTTTTTGTAAAAAGCGTGGCAAAAAATTTTGTGTTTTCGGTTCTTTTTATTGCAGATTCTGCGGGTCAACCGTTTTTACCCAGTTCATAAGTCCGAACGGCACATGGCAATAACCGTTTGGGTTTTTATCAAGATACTTCTGATGATATTCCTCTGCAGTATAAAAGTTATCAAGCGGCAGACACTCGATTTTTACGCTTTCTTCGTAATTTTCCTGAAGCTCTTCTAAGGACTTCTCACAAACCGCTTTATCCTCTTCGCTTGTGTAGTAAATTCCCGTTCTGTACTGATGACCGATATCCTCACCCTGTTTATCGAGGCTTGTCGGATCGATTATTTTATAGAAAAGCGTAAGCAATGCTTCAAGCGGACAAATTTCATCGTCGTAGCTTGTTTTCACGGTTTCAGCGTGTCCCGTGTTTTCATGCTTCACCTGTTCGTAGCTTGGATTTTCTGTGTTTCCGTTGGCAAATCCTACAGTTGTTTCGACTACACCCTTTATGTTTGAGAGATATTTCTCTGCTCCCCAGTAGCATCCGCCAGCCAAATAAATTGTTTTTATCATAATAATTTCTCTTTCTGCTTTTTATCAGAGTTTTCCTAATTTAATAAGTGCGTAAGCCTTTAAAATACCCACCTGAGTTTTTGAATCGGGAATTTCGTTGTTCATAACTTTTTCCACTGCATCCTCAATCGGCACTTTGTCCACCTCGAGAAATTCTCCCTCGTCAAGCTTCTGCTCGCAATACTCGCTTATTCTTCCCGCCCAAATGTGGATTATCTCTCCGCAATATCCGGGTGTGGGGTAGAGCTTTCCCAAAAATATGTAGTTTTCGGACTTTGTACCAGTTTCCTCAAGCTGTTCTCTTTTCATAGCTTCAAACGGGTCTTCGCCTTTCTCGAGTTTTCCTGCAGGCAACTCCGTCAAAACCTCCTTGTACGGATAGCGGAACTGTCTGACAAGCAAAACTTCGTCCTTGTCGGTAAGTGCGACAACGCAAACACCGCCGTGGTGGTCAACAACCTCACGCTTGCTTTTCTTGCCGTTCTCAAGCTCTATATCATCTACATGGACATTGATAATTCTTCCGTCAAATATATCTTTTCTCGAAAGTGTTTTTTCCGTAAGCTTCATAATTATTCTGCCTTTCTGCAAAGATTCTTATGTTAGATGTTAGATTTAAATCCGAGCAACCTCTGCTATAGATTATAAGCTTCAGCCGCTGTTTAAGCAAGCCAAAACTAATTTGTTGAAATATTCATATTTTTATGCTACTATTTTTGTTGATGTGGATAATTTTCATCAGCTCTATTAAAGGAAGGCAATAAAATGGAAAACAAAAATTTACTTAAAAAGATAATCGCACTTGCTCTTGTCGCAGTTATGGCAGTTTCAATCACGGCATGCTCGAACAGCTCATCAAACACGGAAGACAGTTCTTCCGCTCAGTCAAGCGCAAGCGAGAATACCGAGGAAAGCACAGCAGATACGGAGTCTTCAAGCGAATCGGACGAGACAAGTTCGGAGAGCAGTGCAAGCGAAACAAGCGAAGCGCCGATAGACGGCTCAAGCGTACCCGACCCGTCTGTGGGAGACGACGATTTTAAATCACTTTTTGCGGGAAATGCCATCGATTCCGATTACCTCACGGAAATTAATTCCGCAGAGGACGTTGTTTCAAGCGTCCGTGCGGGTAATACAGCCGCAAACCGCTGGAAAAGCCAGATAGAAATCTCACTTGACGAGCTCCAAAACCTTGACTCGACCGCATATGACGAACAGAAAACAGCTCAGGAGACTTGGGAGAACAACCTTGATTCAGAAATCGAGAATATCAAATCAAGCCTTACAACATCAGGTTCACTTGCAAATATAGAGTCTGCATATAATGTCATGCTTCTCTATCGTGAGAGAGCAGCCGAGGTCATGTATCAGGTGTATCTTGCAAACGGTGAAGTAAATGTAACGGCGGGAGTCGGCGAAGCTCAGGGCTAAGCTTATAAAAGCAAAAACACAAAAGTTTTTGACACGCTTTTTACAAAAAGCGTGCGGGTGTGGGCAGAGCCCACGAGAGAAATAAATAGCAGCAGCTAAAAACGAAAAAACAGAGCGAAGCGAATAAAAAAGAGATAGGCTGATAAGGGAAACCAAAAATGCGTAGCATTTTTAGGGCGGAACGCCCGTAGTTGACCGAAGCAGCCGACCTATTCACGCAAAAAGAAATACCGAACAAATTAAGAGACAGGCAACGGAAAATACGACAAAAACACAAAATGTTTGCAGTCGGACATTTTCCGTTGCCGTATTATTTGCGCAAATCGAAATACAGTAAAAAGGTCTTCCTACGGGAATATTATGCAGTCCTAACGGTATATTCGCTGATTATTAATCCTTAATTTTAAATTATCAATTTATTTATGCAAAATCTTGTGATACAATAGCACAGACATGATAATCAAAAATAAATATCAAATATAAAGGATGATAAATATGAAGCAGGAAAGAATTTACCCGTCCGTCAGCATATCCCCAAAGGGCGAGCGTGCCATAAAGAACGGACACCCGTGGGTCTATGACGGTGAGATAAGAGAAACTAAGGGCAATCCCGAGAACGGAGCATTGGTTGATGTTTTCAGCGGCAACGCTTACATGGGAACGGGATTTTATAATGCAAACAGCAGAATCACCGTAAGACTTTTAAGCAGAAATGCTAACGATAAATTTGACGAAGCTTTCTGGAGAAGAAGAGCAGAATATGCTATCGCTTACAGAAAAACCGTAATGCCGGGCGACGACTTCAAGTGCTGTCGACTGGTGCACGGCGAGGCAGACCAGATGCCCGGTCTTACCGTTGACAGATACAACAATATTCTTTCCGTGCAAATCGCAAGCCTTGGCATGGAAAAGGTAAAGGACGTCGTTTATAAAGCATTTTTTGACGCATTAAATGCGTCAGGCGAAAAAATCGACGGTATCTTCGAGAGAAACGATATATCCCTTCGTGAAAAAGAGGGCCTCACTCAGTATAAATCATGGTATGAGGGTCTTCCTCATCCTGACAGCGCTGTAACAGAAATTGTCGAGAACGGTGTGAAATACTTTGTCGATGTCGAAAACGGTCAGAAAACAGGATTTTTCCTCGACCAGAAGTACAACCGACTTGCCGCCGCAAGAATTGCCAAAGGCAAAACAATACTCGACTGCTTCACTCACACAGGCTCTTTCGGACTCAATGCCGCCATGGCGGGCGCAAAGCACGTCCACAGCGTGGATATTTCCCAAACAGCTATCGATATGGCAAGCGAAAATGCCAAGAGAAACAATCTCGAGAATATTGATTTTGAAACAGCAGACGTTTTCGAGCTCCTCACAAAGCTTGCAAACGAGAAAAATCACGAGTATGATTACATCATTCTCGACCCACCCGCTTTCACAAAGTCCCGCACAACGGTAAGAGATGCCGCACGAGGCTACAAAGAAATAAATATGAAGGCAATGAAGCTTCTCCCAAGAGGCGGCTATCTTGCCACATGCTCATGCTCTCACTTTATGACGGACGAGATGTTCCGCGATATGCTCAAAGGTGCCGCAAAGGATATGGGAGTTTCATTAAGACAGATCGAAGCCCGTCAGCAGGCTCCCGACCACCCAATTCTTTGGAATGTTCCCGAAACCGATTACCTTAAATTTTATATTTTCCAGGTAGTATAATCAAAAAATGGCTTGAGGGCGGCAAAAAATCCGTCCTCAAGAAAAAAATTAAAAATATTTTCAAAAAAGTGTTGACATTTTTATTTGAAAGTGGTATCATAACGAAGTCGTCAGGAACGACAACAAATTAAATAAGAAATAAGTTGGTATTGATTGTGAC
>CAVBOS010000081.1:0-8981 GCA_963597005.1 Lachnospiraceae bacterium | reverse complement strand
GTCTTGAAACCGTAATTTTTAAGTGCCGCCACATCGTCAATATAAGTCCACGGAATCTGAAAAACGGTTCCCATGCTGACTCGCACGCTTCTTCTGTTGTACGGGTCACAGCAGTTTTTGGTCAGCAAAACAGCATCCATTCCCAGTGCCGCCGCCGAGCGGAAAATCGCTCCGATATTGGTGGAGTCCACAACTCCCTCAAGCACGGCAATTCTGTTTTTGTCAGAGATAATCTCCTCTAAATCTCGCTTTAAAGGGCGTTTCATCGCACAGAGAACACCTCTTGTCAGCTCATATCCCGTAAGAGACGCAAGAACGCTTCTTTCCCCCGTGTAAACAGGAATATCACCCGAACGCTCGATTATCGCTTTTCCCTGTCCCTCAAGATGTCTTTTTTCCATCAAAAGAGCCGTCGGAACATAGCCGTTATCGAGTGCCGTATTTATTACCTTGGGACTTTCCGCAATGAAAATTCCCTTTTCCGGCTCAAGCCTGTTTCTCAGCTGTGATTCCGTCAGCTTGGAAAAAATCGCAAGCTCGGGAGCGTTTATATCTTTAACTTCAATTATCAAGTTCTCTTCCTCATTTCTTAAGAACATTATGCTTCATATAAGAGAAAACTGCGTCCTCTCCCTCGTCACGAAGCTTGATCAAGCATTCCTCCAAAAGCTTCTCCGACTCGGGATGAATGAGGTAATGCCCCCTGCCGTGAGCGTAATAATCCCACGGGTCGGAGTCCTTGTAGGCTTTTCCTTTATATGTCTTGCTTGCGGCAATTCTGTCACATACCATTTCCACCACATATTTAGTCGGCATTTTCATGCCCTCAAGCGGTGCGCCCTCTCTCGTGGAGTAGTCTATCCAGTACTCGAGGTGGTGCTTGTTTCTGCCCTTGTGATGAAGCCATGCGGCACTGTAGCCGACAGCCTTGCGCTGTGCGTTATTGGGACTTTGCGTTCCCTGATAGTACTTTGCTCCGCTCCAGAATTCTATGGGACTGAGCTTTGATAAATCGTGCATAATTCCCTGACGATAAAGCCCACAGCGAAAGCAGTTCTTCATGACAAGATTGTGGTGATGTGTTATTGTCCTCAAATGCTTAATGGGATGCCACATATTCTCACCATTAAGCTTTCGGAATAAGCTCGACCTTGGCTCCGTTCGGCAGTGCAATCCAGTGCGCACCGTTCGGAAGCGGAGTGCAGCCGTGCTCAAGTGCATCGCACACAGTCGCTTTCACGTCATCTACGCCGATTGCGATATGGTCGATTGACGTGCCGTTTACCTCGTCCTTTTCGAGCTCGTTTATCTGGACATTCTCGTTAAACCAAAGCTTTCTCTTTGGTGCTTCGCCCTGAACACGGTTAACCGTCATGTTGAAAAGCTCCTCGAAAAGCTCTACATATTTGTCAAATTCCTTTACCGCAATGCATGCATGGTGAAGCTCACCCTTTACACTCGGCAAAAATCTGACGGTTAAATTACCGTTCTTTTCTGCGCTGTCAGATAAAGCCTTCTCAAACGAAAAAGCAAATTCTTCTCCTACCGCCTCGCTTAAAAGCTCTTTATCACGCAAAATAATCTCGGTTTCCTCGTGGATGTCCGCAAGGACATCCTTAAGGGAATCGAGATTTAATTCGTAATTCTCGGGAAGACTTAATTTATTTGACAATAAACTAAGTAAATCTTCCTTTGAAGCTATGTTCTTTAATTTGATTAAAACTGTTTTCATTTTATTCTCCGTAAAGCTGCTCAAATGACTCGTAATGATTGTCTGTGTAGAAAATCAGACCGTCATTTGAGAAAACTATTCTCTTATCGCCTCTTGAGCCTGTGCCCTCGCAGTCGACATCGCACTCAGTGTAGGTTCTTCCTTCTTTTTCAGGCAAAAGACCTTCTGTATTTTCGAAGGTATCGCCGCCGATAGATTTTCCGGGTGCAAAGGTCTCAACGCTCATGCGACCGCCACGGTCTTCGCCGCCGTCCCAACCGAGCTTCTCAGCTTCTTCCTTTGTGATGTAGTTTGACGGAAGCTTTCCGTAAAGGTGGATATAAAGAGCTACTGCGTCCTTTGAATTGTATGAGTCGTTCTCGGGAAGAATCTGCGTTGCCTCTTTGATTGCGGAAACATCATCATCCGAAAAGACGCTGTCCATGATGTCCTCGAGAAGCTGTGACTGCTCCGATGTCATCTCAGAATTTGAAGACGAATCCGTATTGTCTGTTTTAAGAGATACAGAGCATGCATTAAACGTAAAAACTGCCGTAACGGCTACGCACATAAGAGCTAATAATTTTTTGATACTTGATTTCATTTTAATTTCCTCATTTCTTTGTTGTGTTTTGTTTTTGTTTTGTACATTCATTATACAAACATACACAGGACAAAGAACGGACATAGATTAAGTATCAATTGTTGCACGTCACTCTTAAGTCTGCAAAAAAGCACCGACATATTCTGCCGATGCTTTCAGTTTACAAATATCATTAAGAGCACTCAATAACCCGTGAATTACTGTATCGGCACTCTCATTATACATTTATCAGAGACTTTCTGCAATATCGTAAATAAGTTTCTCTGTCTTCTCCCAGCCGAGGCACGGGTCAGTGATAGACTTTCCGTAAACTCCGCCGCCGACAGGCTGATTTCCGTCCTCAATATAAGACTCAATCATAAGACCCTTAATGTACTTGAATTCCTCGTGAAGCTTTCTGTTGTGAAGAACCTCGTTTGCGATTCTTATCTGTGCCAGATAGTCCTTGCCGGAATTAGAGTGGTTGCAGTCAACTATAACAGCCATGTTCTCAAGCTTTTTCTCACAGTACATTTTATAGAGAATAGAAAGATCCTCATAGTGATAGTTTGCCTGATTCTGACCGTGCTTGTTGACAGAGCCTCTAAGAATTGCATGAGCAAGCGGATTTCCGGGTGTGCTTACCTCGTATCCTCTGTACTCGAACGAATGCGGATGCTGAGCCGCCATAATGGAATTGAGCATAACGGAGAAATCGCCCGATGTTGGGTTCTTCATACCTGCAGGAATACCGAATCCCGAAGCCGTGAGGCGGTGCTGCTGGTTTTCTACGGATCTTGCACCGATTGCAACATAACCGAGAAGATCTCCGAGATATGAATAATTCTCAGGATAAAGCATTTCGTCAGCACAGACAAAGCCTGTCTGCTCGATAGCCTTTGTGTGAAGATCTCTTATGGCAAGAATTCCGTCTGCCATATTTGCCTTGCTGTTGGCGTCGGGCTGATGAAGCATTCCCTTGTAGCCGTCACCTGTGGTTCTCGGCTTGTTCGTGTAGATTCTGGGGATAATTATAATTTTGTCCTTAACCTTCTCCTGAACGGGAACAAGTCTGCCGATATAATCGAGAACTGCGTCCTCACGGTCAGCCGAGCAAGGACCGATTATGAGTAAAAATTTATCAAGCTCTCCCGTGAAAACCTTAGCTATCTCATCATCGAGCCTGTTCTTTGTATCTTTTACCTTTTGTGATACGGGGAACATCTCCAAAAGCTCCTCAGGCGTAGGAAGCTTTCTGAGTTTTGTGAATTGCATCTGTGACATAAAACGTGCCTCTCAATATTCTTCAATTTCTGATATTTTTACGCTTGTGCATAATTTAACAAAGTATGCGAGTATCATAGCACATATTAATAAAAATATCAAGGTAATTTCACGCTTTAAATGACTAAAATTGATGTATTGAAAGTATCGGTTCATATACATTAAAGGTATCAATTTGTTTTCATAGAAATTACCTTTCCGCACTAAGCTGTGATATATTTCTCAATTTGACCTATAACAAAGCAAGGCGAAGCGATCAAATACCGCTCCGCCTGTCATTTTATTGCAATCGATATATTTTCTTTATTAAGAATTTACCTTGTCGAGTGCCTGAGCGATGTCAGCTATCAGGTCTTCCTTGTCCTCAATACCGACAGAAATTCTGATAAGCTCTGCGGGAACTCCTGCTTCTTTGAGCTGCTCGTCATTCATCTGGCGGTGAGTTGAAGTAGCGGGATTGAGGCAACATGTTCTTGCATCGGCTACATGAGTTTCAATTGCGCCAAGCTTAAGCTCTCTCATGAAGATTGAAGCAGCCTCTCTGCCGCCCTTGAGACCGAACGAAACAACACCGCAGCCGCCCTTAGGAAGATACTTCTGAGCAAGTGCATAATATTTGTCTGTCGGAAGTCCGCTGTAATTTACGTAAGCGACCTTAGGATGATTATAAAGGAACTCGGCAACAGCCTGAGCGTTCTCGACATGACGAGCCATTCTTACGTGGAGACTCTCGAGTCCGAGATTTAGAATAAATGCATTCTGCGGAGACGGAATCGAGCCTAAGTCTCTCATAAGCTGGCTTGTAGCCTTTGTGATGAATGCGGCTTTACCAAACTTTGTTGCGTAGGTAATTCCGTGGTAGCTCTCGTCAGGAGTGCAAAGTCCGGGGTACTTCTCGGCATGAGCCATCCAGTCGAAGTTTCCGCTGTCAACAATAGCACCGCCGACCTGTGCGCCGTGTCCGTCCATATATTTTGTTGTGGAATGAGTTACAATGTCTGCTCCCCACTCGAACGGTCTGCAGTTTACGGGAGTCGGGAATGTGTTGTCGACAATAAGCGGAACGCCGTGCGCATGAGCCGCCTTTGCGAATTTCTCGATATCGAGAACAGTAAGTGCGGGGTTAGCGATAGTCTCACCGAAAACAACCTTTGTGTTCGGCTTGAATGCGGCGTTCAATTCTTCCTCTGTGCAGTCGGGTGAAACAAAAGTAGCCGTAATTCCCATTTTAGCCATGGTAACGCTGATAAGATTGAATGTTCCGCCGTAAATCGAGCTTGAAGAAACGATGTGGTCACCACACTCGCAAATATTGAAAAGAGCAAAGAAGTTAGCCGCCTGACCGGAAGAAGTCAGCATAGCCGCCGCTCCGCCCTCCATCTCACAAATTTTAGCCGCAACGAGGTCATTTGTGGGGTTCTGAAGTCTTGTGTAGAAATATCCGCTTGCCTCCAAGTCGAAGAGCTTGCCCATGTCCTCGCTTGTGGAATACTTAAATGTAGTTGACTGATAAATAGGTATCTGTCTCGGTTCGCCGTTTCCGGGGGTATAGCCGCCCTGAACGCATTTTGTTCCGATTCCGCTCATATACAATTCCTCACTTTTACTTATAAATAGGATAACATGAGAATAACACCAAATAACTTTATTTGTCAATATCATTAGAATTCCGATATATTTAGTCAACATTAAGCAAAAATCCCACTGTACTGCGATTTTTCGTCTTATATTCAAATCGTCCTATATTCAAAAAGGACTTTCCGAAAAACGGAAAGTCCCTGTCGAATAATTTATCTGAATTATCTTAATCAGAAGTCAACTCTTGCTCTGAGCCACTCTGTGAGCTCACTAATCGGAACTCTTACCTGCTCCATTGAATCTCTCTCACGGATAGTAACGCAGTTGTCAGCCTCGTTCTTGTCGTCACCGACAGTCTGGAAGTCAACAGTAATGCAGTAAGGTGTGCCGATCTCGTCCTGACGGCGATATCTCTTACCGATTGAGCCAGCCTCGTCATAGTCGATCATGAAGTTCTTTGAAAGCTCAGCATAGATCTCCTGTGCCTTGCCGCCAAGCTTCTTTGAAAGCGGAAGAATAGCAGCCTTGTACGGAGCGAGGAACGGGTGAAGGTGAAGAACTGTTCTCACGTCCTCCTTGCCCTTTGAATCGGTGAGGTGCTCCTCATCATAAGCATCGCAAAGGAAAGCAAGTGCAACTCTGTCGCAGCCGAGTGACGGCTCGATGCAGAACGGGATATAGTGCTCGTTTGTATCGGGATCGAAGTACTCAAGGCTCTTGCCGGATGCCTCCTGATGACGACCGAGGTCATAGTTGGTTCTGTCAGCAATACCCCACAACTCACCCCAATCGGTGAATGGGAAGCGGTACTCGATATCGGTTGTTGCCTTTGAATAGAAAGCAAGCTCTGCAGGCTCGTGGTCACGGAAACGGAGATTGTCTCTGTTAAGGCCGAGGCTTGTGAGGAAGTTCATGCAGAATTCTTTCCAGTAAGCAAACCACTCGAGGTCGGTGTCCGGCTTGCAGAAGAACTCGCACTCCATCTGCTCGAACTCTCTTGTTCTGAATGTGAAGTTACCCGGAGTAATCTCGTTTCTGAATGCCTTACCTACCTGGCAGATACCGAAAGGAAGCTTCTTTCTTGTTGTTCTCTGAACATTTGCAAAGTTAACGAAAATTCCCTGTGCTGTCTCCGGACGGAGGTAAACCGTTGAGGAGGAGTCCTCTGTTACACCGATAGCAGTCTTAAACATAAGGTTGAATTTTCTGATAGGTGTGAAGTTGTGCTTGCCACAAACGGGGCATACGACATCTTCGTTCTCCTGAATGAATGCGTCCATCTCGTCAAAGGACATAGCGTCGGTGTTTACCTCGGGATGAGTCTCACCAATAAGCTTGTCTGCTCTGTGTCTTGCCTTACAGCTCTTGCAGTCAAGAAGCGGGTCGGAGAATGAGCTGACATGACCTGTTGTGACCCAAGTCTGTGGGTTCATGAGGATAGCTGCGTCAAGACCGACATTGTAAGGGGACTCCTGAACAAATTTCTTCATCCAAGCCTTCTTAACGTTATTTTTGAACTCGACTCCCAAAGGGCCGTAATCCCAAGAGTTGGCAAGTCCGCCGTAAATCTCACTGCCTGCGTAGACATAGCCTCTTGTCTTACAGAGATTGACGATCATGTCGAGTGTTTTTTCTTCCGGTTTCATCATAATTATTGATTCCTTTCTATTTGGCACCGCCGGCTGCGGCACGATATTTGGGTGAATACCAGTTTATCACAACAGAACCTAAATTACAACTAAAATTACTGTTCGTCGGGATGCGTGATTGCTTTTATCGCATCAACTACCCATTTTGCAGTGTAAACAACGATGACAAGGCAGCAAATTATGCAGACGGGAGTTGTAATTTTTCCCATAACACGGCAAGCAATGACCACAATCAGCACAATAAGCTCCACAATCAAAGTTATCACGGAATATTTAGGCTTTTTTTCTTCTTCCATACCTTTCTCCTTTCGTAAAAAAGCATATGCTACGAAGTATTGTAACATATATGTCGGCAAAAATAAACGGCAAATAGGGCAAACAAAAAGACTGCGGAAAACCGCAGTCCTGATATCATATTATATGGAAGCCGAAAGGAGAACAAAGAAAAAACAAAAACAACAAAAAATTATCAGAAAGGAATCTTTCAGCTTCCACCTTGTAATCATAAAAACTTGCTATAATAATATCATATTTTACGGCTTAATGTCAACAAAAAACGCCAAAATAAAGTTTTGTATATTTATTTTGTTTTTATTGACCTTTATAATACCGTTTGATATAATTCAAAATTGAAAATAAATTCGAATCACAAGTTTAAGAGGAGGACAAAAAATGCCAAGACATCTTTTAAATCCTATGGATTTCTCAGTCGAAGAGATTTATAAGCTGATTGATTTAGCTTCTGACATTGAGAAAAACCCCGATAAGTACGCCCATGCATGTGACAGAAAAATATTAGCTACGTTATTTTACGAACCAAGCACAAGAACTCGCCTAAGCTTTGAAGCAGCAATGTATCGTTTAGGTGGGCATGTACTTGGTTTTTCTTCTGCCTCTTCAAGCTCGGCAACTAAGGGCGAAACCGTCTCCGATACTCTCAGAATGATTTCTTGCTATGCCGACATCTGCGCCATGCGTCATCCAAAAGAGGGTGCGGCTTTCGTTGCATCTCAAAAGGCTGGAATCCCCGTTATCAACGCAGGTGACGGCGGACATCAGCATCCGACCCAGACGCTCACCGACCTTCTCACCATTCATTCCCTCAAGGGAAGCTTCGAGGGTCTCACCGTCGGTCTTTGCGGCGACCTCAAGTTTGGCAGAACCGTCCATTCTCTTATAAACGCACTTTCAAGATACGAGGGCGTCAAATTCGTCCTCATTTCCCCTCCCGAGCTTAGAGTTCCCGAGTACATTATCGATATGCTCGACTCCAAGGGCTACGATTACAAGGAGGTTATCTCGCTTGACGAGGCTATTCCCGACCTTGACATACTCTACATGACAAGAGTTCAGAAGGAGCGTTTCTTCAACGAAGAGGATTACCTTCGCATGAAGGATTTCTACATTCTTAACAAAGAAAAAATGGCGCTTGCCAAGGACGATATGCTCGTTCTTCATCCGCTGCCGAGAGTAAATGAGATTGCTCTCGAGGTTGACGATGACCCCAGAGCCGCATACTTCAAGCAGGCTCAGTACGGAATGTACGTAAGAATGGCAATTATTTTAACATTACTTGGAATCGAGGTAGAGTGATATGCTGAACATTAGCGGACTTGACAACGGTGTAGTTCTTGACCATATTCCTGCAGGCAAAAGCATGGAGCTTTATAATTACCTTGAGCTCGGTAAGCTCGACAGCCAGGTAGCCATTATCAAGAATGCCGATTCTCACAAAATGGGCAAAAAGGACATTATCAAAATTTCAGGCTCAATCGAGGATATCGACCTCGATGTAGTCGGATTTGTCAGTCAGAGAATTTCCGTCGTAATCATCAAGGACGGAAAGGTAGTCGAGAAGAGAGCAATTCATCATCCGAAAAAGCTCACAAATGTGATTAAGTGCAAAAATCCGCGCTGTATCACATCTGTCGAGAATGAGCTTCCGAACATCTTCCTTCTCTCGGAGACAGGCTCAAAAACCTATCGCTGCATTTATTGCGAAGAGAAATACACAGGTTAAAAGATTAAAAAAGAGTAGGCGTTTGCCTACTCTTTTCAGCATGTCGAAAAAGCACTTTTCGGCATGCTGCAGACTCCGATAAACACACGCAGACAAGAAAGTCGCCCCGATAAGCGTACAAAGGTACGGTGAGGGGCGATTGACGCAGTAAGCAAA
>CAVBOS010000080.1:0-9085 GCA_963597005.1 Lachnospiraceae bacterium | reverse complement strand
CTACTGACATCATCAACAAGCTTGCTAACACAGATCCGACAAGTGACGAAGCATACGAGCTCACAACAGAGTTCCTCAAGATCGCTGTTGAAGAGATGCCTGCTATCAACTTCACAAACGGTACAAAGTTCGTTCCTACAAACAGCACTTACTGGCAGGGCTACCCGAACTCCGAGAACGCTTATGACGGTCCTTGGTGGTGGTGGAGCCGCTTCAAGTATCAGCTCCCGAACATTACACCTGTTCAGGGTTAATGTTTAAGCTTGCTTGAATTAGCAAATTCCATTAATCAGATGATTTAAATTGACGGGGGCGTGTGCCAAATACCCATGACCACGTCTCCGTCCTTTTAATCAAAATTCCTTTTAAATCCCCTTTAACAAATTGTCAAATGAGGAAGTGTGGCTGTGAAATTTAAAACATTCTTTTTAAAGCGCCTTCTTGCTTGGGCATTGACGATTTTGATCGGTGTTACGTTCATCTTCTTCATCCCGAGAATGTTCCCTTCCGACCCGGTTGAGAACATGATTTCCCAGATGCAGTCCCGTTCAGGTAACATGGACCCTGCAGAAATGGAAGCGCTCAGATATCAACTTAGAGTTCAGTTCGGTCTCGACGGTACTCTTCTCGAACAGTACGGATATTTCTTGTGGCATGGCTTGCTGCATTTTGACTTCGGTCCGTCACTTATGAGCTACCCGGAGCCGGTTGTAAACATTATAAGTCGTAACCTGCCGTATACGCTCGGCTTGTCACTGACATCTACTCTTCTTGCTTGGATTATCGGTAACTTTATCGGCTTGCTCGCAGGCTTCCGCAAGAATAAGCGTTCCTCGAAGATTCTTGAGGGTATTGCAATTTGTATCTACCCGATTCCTTACTTCTTGATCGCACTCGTACTTCAGATCGTATTTGCTTATGTTCTGGGCTGGTTCCCGATTACGACAACACTTGTCACATTCGGAACAACCGCACAGTATATTTCATCGCTTCTCAAGGCATCTGTTCTTCCGGCAGTTTCAATGCTCCTTCTCGGAACAGGTTGGTGGATTATCTCCATGAAGTCCTTGGCAAGCACAACAAGTGAAGAGGACTTTGTTCTCTACGCACGTTATCGTGGTATCTCCGAAGCTAAGATCGGTACAAGCTACGTTCTTCGTAACTCCATCTTAACTCAGATTACAGCTTTGGCAATGAGCCTCGGCGGTGTCTTCGGCGGTTCCATCATGACAGAAATCATCTTCGGCTATCCCGGAGTTGGTACCTTAATTCAGAAGGCTATTCTTCAGTCTGACTATAACATGATTCTCGGATGTATCACAATTTCAATTGTTGCTATCTCAACAGCAACACTTATTGTTGATGTTATCTATCCGTTTATCGACCCAAGAATTCGTTACGGCTAATAAAGGGAGGTTGTTGTTATGAAAGGCTTTGCAAAATTCTGGAAAACAACAAATGGCCGCCTGAAAATTGGTTTGATTTCGACATTATTCTTTCTGGTCATCGGATTTGTTGTTTACTATATTCCACACGTAAATCCATTTACTTATAATACCTATACAGCTAAGCTGGGAGCTTCTGCTTCTCACTGGCTTGGTACTACTTCGATGGGACAGGATGTTGTTTGGCTTCTTATTGAGGCTATCCATAACTCACTTGTTATCGGTCTTATCGTTGCTACACTCGGCACTGTTGTAGGTGTTTTCGTCGGACTTCTCGCCGGTTTTGCCGGTGGAGCACTTGACCGTATTCTTATGGTCATCACCGACACATTCGTTGTTATTCCGTCTCTTCCGATTCTCATCATGATGACATCGCTTATGAAGGGTGGTTCTACAACAATTGTTATGGCACTTGTTCTTGCAATGTTTGCATGGGCTTGGCCGAGCCGTCAGATTCGTTCTATGGCTCTTTCAATTAAAGAGCGTGACTTCATTCATACTGCAAGATTCTCCGGTGAAGGAATGGTTCAGATTGTTGTTACCGAGATTCTTCCTTATGCACTCACATGGTCACTCTCCAACTTTATGAACGCTGTTCTTTCCGCTATCGGTTCTGAGTCTTCACTTGCTGTTCTCGGTCTTTCTCCGGGAAACCTCGTATCTCTCGGTAATATGATTCAGTGGGCAAGAGAGTACAACGCAATTTTCAATAAGCAGTATCTCTGGATCGGTGCTCCGATTGTTGCTACTGTTGTTCTGTTCATTGGTCTGTTCTTACTTATCACAGGCTACAATGACTATCTATCTATGAAGAGAGGCAGGTAAGCGAGTATGTTAAAAGTCGATAATCTGTCCACTTCTTATAAGCTGATCGATGGCGACGTTCATGTTTTGAACGATCTTAACTTTGAGATTAAAGATAATGAGATTTTCGGTATTGCGGGCGAGTCCGGATGCGGAAAAACTACATTACTTAAGACCCTTTATGATATCATCGAATTCCCGCTGGAAATAGACAAGGGTAAGGTCATTCTCAGTGGCGAAAAGAATGGACAGCCATTTTCTTACGAATCGGGCAACATTCACAAGACATGGTGGAACAATATTTCTTATGTTCCTCAGGCTGCACAGAGTGTTCTTAACCCGATTGTCAGATTAAAGAAACAGTTCCTTGATTCAATTCCGGAGGAAGACCGCAAGAACGAGACAAAGGAGCAGACCCTTGCCCGTGTCGCGGAGTACCTCAAGGAGTTAAATCTCTCACCGGACATCTTGGAGTCATATCCGTTCCAGCTTTCCGGTGGTATGCGTCAGCGTGTTATCATTGCTCTCGCAACATTTATGAGCCCTAATGTTGTTCTTGCCGACGAGCCGACAACTGCTCTTGATGTTGTCGTTCAGAAGGGAATTCTTCTCATGCTCATGAAGCTTCAGAAGAGACTCAAGAACACAATGGTTATCGTTAGCCATGATATGGGCGTTCACTATCAGATTACAGACCGTATGGCTATCATGTATTCAGGTAGTGTTATTGAGCTCGGTCCTACAGAATCTATCTTTGAAGATCCGATTCATCCTTATACTCAAATGCTCGTTAACTCTCTGCCAAGGGTTGGTGACAAGAGCCAGAAGGTAGGTATTCCGGGTCGTCCGCCGGCACTTAAGAATCCTCCTCCGGGATGCCGTTTTGCCGCACGTTGCCCGTATGCTACTGACAAGTGCCGTGCAGAGGTTCCTGAGTTCCGTGAGGTTAAGCCGGGACGCTTTGCAGCTTGCCATTTACTAAACGAGGGGGTGGAGAAGAATGGCTAAAAATTTGCTTGAAATCAAAGGCGTAAGCAAGATTTTCCGTGTCGGTGGTATGCTGCGTGGTAAGAAACTTGTTGCTGTTGATGATGTCACGCTCTCCATCGAGGCTGATAAGCCCGTTATTCTCTCCGTTGTTGGTGAGTCAGGTTGCGGTAAGTCCACACTTTGTAAGATGGTTCTCCGTCTGCACAATCCCGATATGGGTGATATAGTACTTGACGGTAAATCTTATCTTGATAAGAAAAGCTACAATGCTAAGCAGTTTAAGCTTGATGTACAGCCTATCTTCCAGAACCCTTATGAGTCTTTCTCGGCTCGTAAAGCTGTTGATACTTATCTTTTCAACACAGCACTTCGTCTTGGCATAGCTAAGAACAAGAAGGAAGCTACTGACATAGTCGATGAGGCTTTAAAGAGCGTTGGTCTCTCTCTCGCTGTTGTTAAAGGAAAGTATCCGACTCAGTTCTCAGGTGGTGAGCTTCAGAGAGTTTCTATTGCACGTGCGCTTATCACACGTCCTAAGCTTATCATTGCCGATGAGCCTGTTGCAGCTATCGATGCTTCGATGAAAATGAACATCGTTAACCTCTTTAAGGAAATTAAAGATAAGTACAATGTTTCGTTCATTTACATCACTCATGACCTTTCAACGGCATATTATGTATCCGATTATATCGCAACACTTTATCGTGGCTGCTTAATTGAGTACGGACCCGCTAAGGAAATCATGGATAATCCTGCACATCCTTACACAGAGCTTCTTATGACGAGTGTTCCGCGTATCGGAGATAAGTGGATTGACAACGAAATGGCTTTGCCTGATATGGAGTCTAAGGAGTATTCAATCTCCTATTGTAAGTTTGCTCCGCGTTGCCCGTATGCAACTGATGTATGCAGACAGACAAGACCCGGCGAGACATTCATTAATGAGGGAAGAAAGGTTATGTGCCATCATCCGCTCATTCAGGTCGAAAAGTAAAATAAGTTGGCTTGAAGATCATCTTTTAGTCGCACTTCTACCCGCTGTGATTTTTTCACGGCGGGTTTTTTCATATATTTTGAAACTAAAGAAATGTATAAATTATATCTGTTCTTTGTTACTTTACTTTCATGAAAAAGAATGATAAATTTATTACAAGGAGTGGTAAAAATGAAAATTGCTTTGGTTCAGATGTCAAATAGCGGCACGGTTGAAGCCAATTTAAAGAAGAGCCTTGAAAGCATAAGAGAAGCATCGCAAAACTGTGCGGATATTGTCTTGTTCCCGGAGGTTCAGTTGACGGAGTTTTTCCCTCAGTATCGTGGACAAAACGCAGATAACTATAAAATTACTGCTGATTCAAAGATTGTGAGTGAATTTCGTGAGTGCTGTAAAGAGAAAAAAATTTACGCTGTACCTAACATCTATTTGCTTGAGAACGGAAAAGCCTATGATGCCAGCGTTATAATTGACAGAAACGGCGAAATTATCGGCACACAAAAAATGGTACATATCGCACAAGCTGACAAATTCTTTGAGCAGGATTATTACACACCGTCCGATGAAGGTTTCAAAGTGTTTGATACGGAATTCGGTAAAATCGGAATTGTGGTTTGCTTTGACAGGCACTATCCTGAGAGCATTCGCACTGAAGCTTTAATGGGAGCTGATTTAATTCTAATTCCAACTGTTAATACGAAGAGTGAACCGTCTGAGATGTTTGAGTGGGAACTTAGAGTACAGGCTTTTCATAACAGTGTTTTTGTGGCAATGTGTAACAGAGTGGGCCAAGAGGGTGAAATGGATTTTAGCGGAGAATCAATCGTTGTAGATCCGCACGGAGATGTTATCATAAAAGCAGATGACAGTGAAAAGATAATTTATTGCGATATTGAACTTAGTAAATCGAGTGAAATAAGAAGAGAAAAACCATATACAAATTTGAGAAGGACAGAATTTTATATTTAACAGAGAAATGAATATACAGATTTTTGGAACAAAGAAATGTAACGATACGAAAAAAGCGGAGCGTTTCTTTAAGGAACGAGGCATAAAATATCAATTTGTTGATATGAAAGAAAAGGGAATGAGCAAGGGAGAGTTTAACTCAGTTGCTGAGAAAAACGGTGGATTTGAGAATATGATTAATCAAAACGCTAAGGACAAGCAAACGCTCTTGCTCATAAAATATCTTGCAGATGAATTCAAGTTTGAAAAGCTTCTCGAAAATCCACAGCTTATAAAGACTCCTATAGTCAGAAACGGAAAGCAGTCGACAATCGGCTATCAGCCTGATGTTTGGAAAACATGGAATTAAGTTATGTAAAACAGTACGAATAAGGAGGAATATAATGAATAAATTGGAAGACAGATATCTTGAGAGACTCTCACAGCTTTACCCGACGATAGCAAAAGCGTCAACGGAGATTATTAATTTTCAGGCAATTTTGAATTTGCCAAAGGGAACGGAGCACTTTTTGACTGATATTCATGGAGAATATGAGGCTTTTGCTCATGTGCTCAAAAACGGTTCTGGTTCTGTAAAGAGAAAAATCGAAGAGGTTTTCGGAAATACGCTCAGCAACCGTGACAAGCGTATGCTCGCAACTCTTATTTATTATCCAAAGGAAAAAATGGATATAATCAAGAAAACAGAGCCGAATATGGAGGATTGGTATAAGATTACTCTTTACCGACTAATTGAGGTCTGCAAAAGCACCGCAAGCAAATATACGAGAGAAAAGGTGAGAAAAGCACTTCCTGATGATTTTGCATATGTCATTGAGGAATTAATCACTGTTCGCTCCGATCAAATTGACAAGGAATCATATTATAATTCGATTATCAAAACAATTATCGATATTGGCAGAGCAGAGAGATTTATCATTGCTTTAAGTGAATTAATTCAAAGGCTTATTATCGATCATTTGCACATTGTCGGCGATATTTACGACCGTGGACCGGGACCGCATATCATTATGGATAAGCTTATGGAATATCATTCTGTTGACATCCAGTGGGGAAATCATGATGTTTTGTGGATGGGAGCTGCCGCAGGTCAAAGGGGCTGTATCGCTAATGTTATAAGAAATTGTGCGAGATACGGAAATCTTGACATTCTTGAAGATGGCTATGGTATTAATTTGCTTCCGCTTGCGACATTTGCACTTAACACTTACGGTGAAGACCCGTGCGAGCGTTTCCACCTAAAAGCAAATCTGAACCGCAGTATCAAAGAGCTTGAAATGGATGTTAAGATGCACAAAGCTATTGCGATAATTCAGTTCAAGGTTGAGGGACAGATTATCAATAATAACCCCGAGTATCATCTTGAGGACAGAAATTTATTGCATCACATTGATTACGAGAAGGGAACAATCGAGCTTGAGGGCAAGACCTATGAGCTTCTCGATAAGAACTTCCCGACAATCGACCCAAATGACCCATATAAGCTTACTGATGAGGAAGAGGATGTTATGAAACGCCTTGAGCAAGCCTTTTTGAACTGCGAGAAGCTGCAGCGTCATATGGTATTTTTGCTCAATAAGGGCGGTCTTTACAAGGTTTATAACAACAATCTTCTTTATCACGGATGCGTTCCGCTTGAAGAGGACGGTTCACTAAAAGAGGTCAAATTCTATGGCAAAACCTACAAAGGCAAGGCTTGGTACGAGTTTTTGGAAAGCTATGTCCGCAAGGGCTTTTACGCCGTTGACGATGCCGAGAAAGAGCGTGGCAAGGATATCATGTGGTATATCTGGCTGAACGAAAACTCTCCGCTTTACGGCAAAACAAAAATGTCCACATTTGAACGGCTTTTCATCGAGGATAAGTCGACGCACGAGGAAGTAAAAAATCCCTATTACAGCTATCTTGAGAACGAAGAGGTAGTAGACTCCATTTTAAGAGAATTTGGCTTGGAAGGCGACGACATACATATCATTAACGGCCATGTGCCTGTCAAGGTAAAGAAGGGAGAAAGTCCGATTAAATGCGGCGGAAAGGTTCTGGTTATAGACGGAGGATTCTCGAAGGCTTATCAGTCTCAGACAGGAATTGCTGGATATACGCTTGTCTATAATTCATATGAAATTATGCTAGTTGCTCATGAACCTTTTGAGTCAGCAGAAGCAGCGATTTTGAAAGAAACGGACATTCACTCAGTGCGTACGGTTGTCGAAAGAGTAGTGAAGCGCAGAATGGTTGCCGATACTGACTATGGAAAGCATATCAAAGAGCAAATTGATGACTTAATGGTTTTGCTTGAGGCTTACCGCAGTGGTAAAATTTCACAGAGATTATGATAGCAATAAGGTCGCCACTTGGCGACCTTATTGCTATGTCTGTATGTTTTTTATGGCGTTTAAAAATCTAACGACGGCAGGTGAAGGATGATTAGAGAAAATAAATCCGTAGTCGGTTTTAAAATCCCAGCTTACGGGCTTGGAAATCAAAGACGGGTGAACGTCCTCCCAGAATTTATAGGTGAGGATTGTCGCTCCGATTTTTTCATACCTTGAGAGAACCTCGACATCATAGTGCGGTAAATCGACAAGCTTAATTTGGGGATGATTTTCGATGAGAAAATCTCTAACAATATCAATATTTGATGATAAGCCACGACTTAAAATATGCAAAGTTTTCCCGTGTAAATCCTCGGGCGACAGAATTTCCTTTTTTGCAAGGGAACTTTTCATCGGTACGGCTATCAGAATTTCGTTATGAGAGACGGCAAGTCGGTTGTATTCCGTAATATTCTGGTCTTTGATTATATTAGTGCAAATTATATCGATTTTATCTCCTAGATTCTTTCGGATTTCATAATATTCTTCAAGTGAATCGTTAAAAGGTACAATTTCAAGATTTAATTCGGGGTGCTCAGGGCGGATTTTTTTCCAATATTCTATTGCGAGCTTAGCAGGTCGCATGATAGAGGAGCCGACACGAATTGTGAATTGTGTGTTGTCGATTTCTCTAACTTTTTTTAGCAAATTGTTTGAACGCTCAATCATATCCTTTGCCTCAAAATAAATCAGCTTTCCAGCTTCTGTAAGTTGTACGCCATGACTTGTGCGGTTGAAAAGTTTGACTTGAAGATGCTCTTCTAAGTTATTGATTTGCTTCATAACCGCATTTGGTGAGATATATAGTTTTTCCGCCGCTTTTGAAAAGCTGCCTGAATCAGTCACCGTTATAAATATGTCAAGATAATGATTATACATTAAATCTGCCCCTTTGCTTGAACCTTTTGGTTAATACTATTTTAACATTTTGAGAATTCTGTTACAAGTGGCTTCATGCTATTATCTAATCAGAAAACAAATGAAAGGTAATGTTGAGAACTATGAAGAGTGCTAAAAAGAAACCAGGGCTTTGGAATAAAGATTATATTCTGTTATTGCTTTGTTGTTTAAGCGCAGCAGTAACAAATTCCTTTTTTATCTCGGTATTTCCTGTTTATGTTATTGACTTGGGAGGAGACACGGCGGCGATAGGAGCAATGGCTACCGGACTGGTTATTGCAAGTGTGGTGACAAGAATTGTATTTGGCAATCTTCAGGACAAATTCGGAAGAAGAACAATAATGATTATCGGTGCAGTTCTTTACACGCTGAATACAGTGGCGTATATATTTCTTAAAGATTTGACCGCACTTTATGTGCTTCGGTTCCTAAATGGCATCACTCAGGGAATTTACTTCGGAGCGGCAGGCACATTTGTGTCTGATCTTGTTCCTGAGGATAAACTTGTTGAGGGAATAGCTTACTTTTCACTTATGGGTACGGTGACGCTATTTTTCGTGCCAACACTCGGCTCATTGCTGTATAATTTGGTGGGTGCTGTTCCGATA